>CAMHQD010000008.1 GCA_946187345.1 uncultured Porphyromonadaceae bacterium
GCCGCTTTGTGAAGAGGCCCGCAGCCGTCCAACGGTCGCGGGCCTCTTCTTTTTCTTCTTATTGCTTGTGGTTTATTTGCTTATATATTTTTTTTTATGTAACTTTGCGGTGCAAAACTGATTAACATAAAACTAAAACTGACACTTATGAAACTATACAAGGCAAACATACTTTTCACCCGCGACAAAGACCGCTTTGAGGTGATTGAGCGTGGCTGCGTCGCTGTTGAAGATGGCTGCGTGGTGGGTGTTGCCGGCGATGAGTCGGCCTTTGCAGCCGATAGTGTGGAGGCTGTGATTGATTATGGTGACAAGTTGTTGATACCGGCTATGTGTGATTTGCACGTGCACGCGCCGCAATACCGCAACCAGGGCCTCGCGATGGATTTGGAACTGATTCCGTGGTTAAATAACTATACTTTTCCCGAGGAGGCGAAGTATGCTGAGGTGGCTTATGCCGAGCGGATGTATCGACGCTTTGTGCGAGACCTGTGGCGTTATGGCACGATGCGCACTGTGGCTTTCGCCACCGTCCACGAGAAGAGCACCAGGCTGCTGATGAACATATTCAAAGAAGCAGGCATGGGAGCGCTGGTGGGAAAGGTGGATATGGATCGCAACAGTAGCGAGGCGTTGCAGACAACCGTCCACGATGCTGTCGCGGCCAACGAGGCGCTGATTGCCGAGTTTAATGAGCCCGGCGCGTTGGTGCGGCCGATTATCACACCGCGTTTTATCCCGTCGTGCTCACCGGCGATGCTGCGCGAGTGCGGCCGGCTGGCGGCAAAGTACGGCCTGCCGGTGCAGAGCCACTTGAGTGAGAATCCAAGTGAGGTGGAGTGGGTGCGTGAATTAGAGCCGGAGAGCCGTTTCTATGGCGACGCTTACGACCGCTATGGTCTGTTCGGGCAGACGCCCACAGTGATGGCTCACTGTGTGTATAGTGGTGTTGATGAGATAGAGTTGATGGCAGAGCGCGGTGTGATGGTCGCTCATTGCCCGACGAGCAACCTGAACCTGAGCAGCGGCATGTCGCCGATACGCAAGTTCTTGGACCATGACGTGAAGGTGGGACTTGGCAGCGACATCAGCGGCGGTCATGACCTGAGTATTTTCAGAATGATGGTCTACGCCGTGCAGGTGAGCAAGATGCACTATCAATATAATAACAAGCAGTCGCGGTTCTTGTCATTATCTGAGGTGTTCTGGCTGGCGACAAAGAGTGCGGGCTCGTTTTTCGGCAAGGTGGGTAGCTTTGAGCCGGGCTATGAGTTTGACGCGCTGGTGATTGACGATAGCGACCTCAACTTCGACGGCTATACGTTGCCTCAACGCCTGGAACGCTTTATCTATCTGGGTGACGACCGCCAGATTGTCCATCGCTACTGCCGCGGCATTGAGGTGCCTGAACCAAAGTTGTAATTCAAAATCTAATCGATTATTCGGATAAACGAGCAATCGAAATAATAATTTTGACGGGAAACAATAATAAAATAACCAAAAAGTTATATGCGGGGCTGCTCGTTCTCGTGGGCTTTGTGTTGCTGGCGATGAACTTGTCAGCGGGAATGAAGGCCGATGACTATGAGGCGATTCACAACTTTGCCCGCCCCGACCGTTTGGCGACGCTTGGCACGTTGTGGGAGAGCACTGTAGCCTACTATAACAATGTGTGTGGTCGTGTTGCCAACCAGTTGCTGCAATTCTTCCTGTGCCTGCCGCAAGGACGATTGTTGTTTGCCGTGGTGAACACGCTTGTGGGTGTCGCGCTGGTGCACGCGCTGTCGCGCTTGTTGTCCTCCCGGCAACCCTCAAGGACGGGGCAAGCATCGTCCCTACAAGGTGGGGGCTCCGGATTGTTGTCGCTTTGCATGGCGATTGCAGTGACGGCCGTGTGGCTGCCGGCGCCCGGCGAGACGATGGTGTGGATGAGCGGCGCCACAGTTTACCTGTGGGGCTCCACGGCGATGTTGTGGCTGATGATATTGTTGTCCTCCCCCCAGCCCCGAACGGCCAGGCCAAGGCCAGGCCATACAGGAGGGGGAGTATGTCGCGTTATACTTTGCACTTTGTTAATCGCTTTTGCGGCAACATTTTGTGAGGCTAACTCGCTGCCGGTTTTCCTCGGCTTGCTGATAGCGTGGGTGGCCTCACCGAGGCGGCCAGGCCAAGGCCAGGCCCTACATAGTCCGGTCGGTGAGGTAGTTCCCGCCATGCTCGGCCTTTTTCTCGGACTGCTGATGGTGCTGTTGTCACCGGGCGGATGGAGCCGTCTTGAAAGTGGTGACAGCATCACGGTCACCGGAGGGGTGTGGCATGTAATAGCGGTGCATATAACCAATGTGTGGCATGCGGCCGGGTGGACGTTGCTCGCGGCTTTGGTGGTGACGGGCATCCACGCGTGGGTGAACCGGCGTATCGAACTGACACATACGGTGCTGATAGGAGCGGTGGCATCGTCGCTGCTTTTCGGCGTGCCTCAAGAGCGCACCTACTTCCTGCCGGTGGCTGTGGCGTCAGTCGTAATCCTCTCGCCGGTCGTGAGACTATTGGAGCGACAAGCCGCGCGCAATGTGCTGCCTGTTACCTGCTGCTTACTGCTTGCAGTGGCCGGCGTGGCAATGGCCGAGGGGCTCTACGTGGGGTGGAAACATTGGCAATGGGAGAGCGCGCAATTGGCGGCGGTGAAGGCCGCGCCGCGTGAGGCGGTGTTGCCGGCGGCGTGGTTCAGCCATAGCAGCCGTTGGGTGAAACCCGAGCGCCACGATAGCGAGAGTTATGTGTCGTTCAACCGTTTCTATGCCTCGCTATACGGCAAGGATAATGTTCAGTGGGTGCGCGAGGAATTGTTGAAACGCTATGATGCGGGGACGCTGCTGGCGCAAAGTACGAAGTTCGAAGTACAAAGTGCAAAGTACAAAGTGCAAAGTGCGAGGTGTGATGTAAAAACGGTGTTTGAGATGAATGACGCGGAGCGGCACCTGCTTGTGCCGGTCAGGCGTGATGATGTGCGTGGTGTCGTCGGCAAGGTGGTGATGCGCGACAGCGTGGGCAACGTGCTGCTGACGAGAACGTATTTCAACTTGCGGTGTGATAGCCTGGGCTGCGACGTGGCGGTGCTGCCGCCGCTCGTGCCTGGCGCGAAGACAATAGAAATGAATTTGACCGACAAAAGAATATTGCGATGGACGAGAGAGTAAGAGAGTATGACAACATCATCATCGGCATCGACCCCGGCACTAATGTGATGGGTTACGGTTTGATTGGTGTCAAGGGGAAAAAGACGGTTGTGATGCTTGCGATGGGAGTGATTAAACTCAATCGCATGGAGGATCATTACATGCGGCTGCGGCGTATCTTCGAGCGCGTGAGCGGATTGGTGGAAGAGTTTCTGCCAGATGAGATGGCCCTCGAGGCCCCGTTCTACGGCAAGAACGTGCAGTCGATGCTCAAGTTGGGGCGCGCCCAGGGTGTGGCGATGGCCGCCGCGCTCACACGCGACATTCCCATCGCCGAGTATGAGCCCCGCAAGGTGAAGATGGCCATCACCGGCAACGGCGGCGCGAGCAAGGAGCAGGTGGCGGAGATGCTGCGGCGCACGATGCACATCCCCGACGACCAGATGCCGCACTTTCTCGACGCCACCGACGCGCTGGCCGTCGCGCTGTGCCACTACTACGAGCGGCAGAAGCCCGTACCCTCCCACGGCGCCACTTCGTGGAAAACCTTCATCGCCCAACACCCCGACCGCGTCAAGTGACTTTAGGACTTTGCTGCCTGATTTAACGCACAACCTTGAACCGTCATCGTATGTCGCGCATATACGAGACTTCGTCTCGCAATACAAAACTTGTTTTATCTTGGAGGTGGAAGGTGGTGCTATTTGTGATTAATTCATTGTGATTTGTGGTGAATAATAAGATTTTTTTGTAATTTTGTGCTTGCGTTTACTGGAATTCATTAATGAATATGCGTAAAATATTGAGTATTATGGTTCTTGCGGCCGTGGCGTTGTCCGCCGCGGCGCAGCAAGGTGTCGTCACGCTCGACTCGTGTCGCGCGATGGCGTTGCGCGGCAATAAAGAGTTGCTTAAGGCCGAGGCCGAGATTGAGAAGGCGGGCTACCAGCGAAAGCAGGCTCACGCGGCCTACCTGCCGGGCATCGATTTGGAGTCGATGTATCTCTACAACAGCCGCAAACTGTCGCTGGTTGACCAAGACCAGTTACTGCCGGTGAAGAACTTCAACCCGGCCACGGGTGCCTACGACTTCGCGCTTGTGACCGACCCCACGACGGGTATGCCGGTGCAGGTGGGCGGTCAGTATGTGCCGTCGCAGGTGGCACTGCTGCCCAAGAGTGCGTTGACATATAATGTCCACAACGTGTTTGCCGGCGCGCTGACGGTGACACAGCCCATCTATATGGGCGGCAAAATCAAGGCGATGAACGACATCACGGGCTATGCCGAGCAGTTGGCGGTCGCCCTGCGCGACAACAAGGCTCGCGACGTGGTGTATGCCGTGGATGCCGCCTATTGGCAGGTGGTGTCGCTGCGTGCCAAGCACGAGTTGGCCTCGGGATATGTCGACCTGCTGCGCCATCTGCAGCGCGATGTTCAGGCGATGGTCACCGAGGGTGTGGCGACGCGGTCGGCGCAACTCAACGTCGACGTGAAACTCAATGAGGCCGAGGTGGATCTGACACGCGTGGAGAATGGCCTGGTGCTGTCGCGTATGGCGTTGGCCCAGTTATGTGGCCTGCCGGTGAACACCGCGATGACGCTTGCCGACGAGAACCGCAAGTCGTGGGACATCACGCCGCGCTCGACGACCATCGATATGGATCGCGTGTACGCCTCCCGCAGCGACGTGCGTGCTCTCACTTTGGCCACCGATATATATGACGGCCAGGCGCGTGTGGCCCGCAGCGAGATGTTGCCGAGCCTTGCCGCCGTTGCCGCCTATCATGTGACAAATCCCAACAGTTATAACGGCTTCAAGAACCGTTTCGCGGGAATGTTCTCGCTGGGGGTGACGCTCAAGGTGCCCATCTGGCATTGGGGCGGCCCGCAAAACAAATATAAGGCCGCAAAAACCGAGGCCCGCATCAAACGCTTGGAACTTGACGAGGCCAAAGAGAAGATTGAGTTGCAGGTGACGCAGGCCCGCTACCGCTACGATGAGTCGCTCAAGACGTTGCGCGCCACTACCGCCAACCTCGAGAAGGCCGATGAGAACCTGCGCGTGGCCAACCTGGCCTTCAAGGAGGGAATGTCGACTGCCGACGACGTGATGACGGCCCAGACGGCTTGGCTCAAGGCCAATAGCGAGCATATCGACGCCGAGATTGACGTCCAACTGTGTGACGTATACCTCTCGAAGGTGATGGGGGAGTGAACTTTTAATTCATAATTAGCGCACATTAGTTAAGACATATAGAAACTCCAGGGATCCTATATTAAAAAGCCAACAATACAACAAGATATGGAACAAGAAGAGAACAACAAGAGAGTGAGCCGCCGCGACCGCGGCTTGTTGATGGCGCTTGTGGTGTTTGCCATCATTGTGGCGGGCATCGCCATCGTTGGCATGCTGCTGATTAAGGCCCCTGACACGGTTGTGCAGGGTCAGGCCGACTGTGACGAGGTGCGCGTTAGCGGCAAGACAAGTGGCCGCGTGGTGCGCTTCTTTGTGCGCGAGGGCGACAAGGTGCGCAAGGGCGACACTCTGGTGAGCATCTATTCGAGTGTGCTTGACGCGAAGTTGTTTCAGGCTCAGAGCATGCAGAACGCCGCTGCCGCTCAAAGTCGCAAGGCTGATGCCGGCACTCGCGGCGAGTTGAAGCAGGGTGCCTATAACGTTTGGCAGCAGGCGATTGCCGCCGAGACGATTGCCCGCAAGACGTTTGAGCGCGTCAATAACCTCTATGAGCAGGGCGTGACCACGGCGCAGAAGCGTGACGAGGCCCGTGCCGCTCTCGACGCCGCTACGGCCCAGGTGGCCGCAGCCAAGTCGCAGTATGACATGGCTGTCAATGGCGCTCAACAGGAGGACAAGCAGGCGGCGCGTAGCATGGCAGACGCGGCTCGCGGCACGGTGATGGAGGTTCAGTCGATGCTCGAAGACCAGTATCTGCTGGCACCCTGCGACGGCGAGATAAGTGAGATATATCCTCATGAGGGTGAACTTGTGGTGATGGGCACTCCCATCATGAGCGTGGCGCGCCTGCAGGATATGTGGACGAGTTTCTCACTGCGCGAGGACAAACTCGACAGCATCGCCGTGGGCAAGAAAATAAACGTTGTCATCCCCGCTTTGGGTGACAAGCAGGCTCAGATGGAGGTGTACTACATACACGATATGGGCAGTTACGCCACCTGGCAGGCGGCAAAGGCTTATGGTGACTATGACCGCAAGACCTTCGAGGTGAAAGCGCGTCCAGTGGAGCCGATTGAGAACTTCCGCCCCGGCATGAGCGTTATCCTGAAGTAACTAAGAGTCTTAAGAACTCTAAGGCTAACGCCTGTTAACTACCGACGAATATGCATTACGTGATAGACTCATTGTGGCGCGGTGCGGTGCAGTTGGTGCGTCGTCCGATGTACGTGCTGATGATTGTCATCATGCCTGTGTTGTGTGCGTGGTTCTTGCTTGATTTGCTCAAGGAAGGGCCGCTGCAGCGCGTGCCGGTGGCGATGGTCGACTTGGATCGCAGCGGAGTATCACGCTCGTTGGCCCGCAATCTGGGCTCGTTCCAGCAGGTGGAGGTCACCAACCACTACACCTCGTTTGCTCAGGCCAAAGACGCCGTGCAGCGTGGTCGTGTGATGGGATTCTTCCTCATACCCGAGGATTTTGAGGAGAATCTGCTTGCCGGCCGTCAGCCCGTGCTGAGTTACTACGTGAACTATGCCTACTTCGCGCCCGGGTCAATGCAGTACAAGGGATTCAAGACTATCAGTGTTATGGTGGGCGGCTCGGTGGTGAGGACGGTGATGCGCACTGTGGGTATGAGAGACGAGGCTATCAAGCCGTTGCTGTTGCCTTATGCCACGCACGTGCATATGCCGGGCAACCCCTACTTGAATTATAACTTCTATCTTAACTCATCGTTTGTGCCCACGTTGCTGTCGCTATTTATCCTGATGGTGACTGCCTTTGCGTTGGGTACGGAACTCAAGAGCGGTTTGAGCCCGCGCTGGCTCGAGCGCGCCGGCGGTAATGTTGTCATTGCTCTGTGGGGCAAGTTGTTGCCGCAAACGGTTCTGTTTACCGTTGTGGGTTGGTTTATCCAATGGATGATGTACGTCCAGTTCCATTTCCCGTTAAACTGCTCGCCGTGGGCGATGATATTGGCCATGCCGCTGCTTGTGTTGGCCAATCAAGGCTTTGCGGTGACGATGTTTTGCTTCGTGCCCAACTTCCGTTTAGGCACGACGGTGTGCACGCTTTTCGGTATGCTGTCGTTCTCGTTCTGTGGCTTCTCGCTGCCTGCCGAGTCGATGTATCCGTGGATTGCTTCTATAGGTTATATGATGCCGAGCAAGTATTACTTCCTTATTTCGACCGATCAGGCGCTGAACGGGTTGCCGTTGTATTACTCGCGGGTTTACTATGCGATGCTGATAGCGTTCACTCTGTTGCCGCTGCCGTTGTTGTGGCGCCTGAAACGCGAGGCAGCCGACCCTGTATATATTCCCTAATGTGAATTGTGAATTATGTTAAAGGTAATGCGAAACGAGTTCCGGCTTGTGATGGCCGACCAGGGAGTGCTTGTGTTCTTCCTGCTGTTGTGCTTTGCCTATCCGATACTGTACTCGTTGATATATAACACTGAGGTGGCACGCAACGTGCCCACCGTCGTTGTTGATGACAGTCGCAGCCATGCCAGTCGTGAGATTGTGCGAAATATAGACGCTACGCCCGAGGTGGCTGTTGTTGGCATTGTGCCGTCAATGAGCGAGGCTCGCGACTGTATGGCTCGCAAGGACTGCTATGCCATCATCCACATTGACCGCGATTTTGGTCGCGACAACGCGCGTGGAGACCAGCGTCACATCAGCGCCTACTGCGACATGTCGGTGATGATGCGCTACAAGAATGTGCTTTCTGGACTTGTCGGCGCCACCCAGCATGAGGCCGAGCGCACCCAAGCGCTGGCTGTCGCTCCCGTGTTGTATAACACCGGCGGTATCGTTAACGCCCGGCATGTGCCCATCGGCAACACCGGTATGGGCATGGCGAGCGCCATTCTGCTGTTTGTGTTGCCGCTTGTGTTGCAGCAAAGTATGCTGTTGGGCATCGGTATGCTGCATGGCGGCAGCATGGAGCGCCGTCGCCACTGTGCCGGTAAAGACCCGTTAGAGGTCAAGGCCGGTGTCATTCCCACCGTGCTTGGCAAGTCGTTGTGCTATCTGATTATTTATGCCCTGCCATCTGTGTTTGTGCTTCACGTCACGCCACATATCTTCGACTATCCCCAGAATGCCAATCCGCTGGCCGTGATTGCTCTCGCGTTGCCGTTTCTGTTGGGTGTGTCGCTGATGGGACAGACGATAAAGGTGTTTATCAACGAGCGTGAGAGCACGTTCCTGATGATTGTGTTCTCGTCAATCGTGTTTATATTCCTCAGTGGAGCATCTTGGCCCCGCTTCGAGATTAGCACGTTCTGGAAGGCCGTGGGCGATGTGGTGCCCGGCGTGTGGATGGGTAACGCCTATGTGCTGATGAAGAGTGACGGAGCCTCGTTATGGCAAGTGGCTCGCCATATGGCTATTCTTTGGGGTCAATGCGCAATCTTTTTCGCGTTGGCTTGTCTTGTCGAGAAATACATCAGCCGGCCGCGTTACGCCCGTTACCAAGAGCGTGCCCAAGAGGATCCCACGCTGGCCCATCGCCTTGAGTTGATTAAGAATGGCGAGTAACTGATGGCCGACAACTACGTTGAATACCACCGTCAGGAGTATGAGCAATGGAAGGCTCGACGTGATAAGAAGCGTCAAGCCGAACTTCGCCGTCGCCTGGCCGCCATCATGGCTCGCCGTGCCGCGGAGCGTGGTGAGAAACGTCCTGAGTCGTGATTTTAGAGTGGATCGCAAAACTGAACGCTAATGGTTGCCGAACGTACCGACAAGCCTCTCTTTCTCTCTCCTCAAGGAGGGGGACAGGGTGGGGACGTGTGTTCTGTCCGTGAGGGTTGGCTTGATGTGGCGCGGTGCATGGCATGTGTCTGTGTGCTGGTGATTCACTGTCCCGGGCCGGAGTGCGGCAGCGGACTGTTGCATGCCGCGGTGAATTACTATGCGGTGTCGCTGGCCAGTGTGTTGTTTTTCATGATTAGCGGCGCGCTTGTGCTGTGGCGGCCGGTGGACGATGTGTTGCCGTGGCTGCGGCACCGGCTGGGACGCGTGGTGATACCGATGGTGATATGGACGGTGGTGACACTGCTGGTCAATTACGCGATGGGACGGTTGTTGCCGGCCGACTTGCTGCGGCGGTTGTTATTAATTCCGGTGCAGGCTCAGGAGGGTGCGTTCTGGTTCATCTATGTTGTGGCCGGCATCTATCTTGTGGCGCCCGTGGTCGCGTATTGGCTCGATAGCGCTCGGCAGCGTGATGTGTTGTTATATATTGGGTTGTGGTTCATGACCCTTTTTGTGCCCTGGGTGGCGCATTTTGTGCCTGAGGCCAATCTCGTGACGAGTGATGGCTATGGCTATCTGTACCACTTTCACGGTTATCTGGGTCTTGCGGTGGCCGGTTATTATATCCGTCGCTACGGCGTGCCATGCCGCGTGCGGTGGCTGCTGCTCGCGCTGGCGGCGCTTGTTGCGTTGCCGGTGGCGCTGCGTGCCGCCCATGTGCCCGGTGGGTTGTGGACACCGCGCCTGTCGCCCAACATCGTCGCCATCACCATCGTCGTTTTCGCGTTGCTTCGCGGCACTTCGTACCTCGTACTTCGTACTTCGTACTTTGGTAAATTGGCGCGGTACACCTTTGGCATATATTTGATGCACAAACTGATTATCATGTGTGTGCTCGGTCCGTTGCTATGGCCGCTACACCTGGGTTATGCCATCGAGGTGCCGCTGATGGTCGTCGGCACGATAGCCATCGCCGTGCCAGCCATCATGCTGTTGCGCCGCCTGCCCTGCCACCGCCTCTTCTGCTGACGGGCGTGATAGTATTTGTCCGATCAATCACACGCCCCTGTAAAGGGGACGGTGATTGACGGACAATCCAAGTTATATATAAATCAGGGACTTGTCAACGTCAATCAGTCACGTTGGCAAGCCCTTGTCTGCGCCCACACTCAAATGGACGAAATGGACGATTGCCGTATGCCGAAGATTGCGTAACTTTGTGGCCAAACAAGTACCGAAACCTATGATGAACAGAACATTATTCTTGATAGCTGCGGTGGCGGCGGCGATGACTGCTGCCGCGGCGTCGCCTGACCTGAACGGCGACGGCCGCATCGACCGCCGCGACCACGACCTGCTGGCGTCGGCCATCGCTGAGGGTCGCTACTTGGCCGCCTACGACCTGGACGGCAACGGCGAGCTTGACACCGTGGACCTCAACCGCCTGCTCGATGACCCGACATACTATGCTCCCGAAAATAAAGTGTTTACCGTCAACGGCGTTACTTTTAATATGGTGGCCGTCAAGGGCGGCACATTCACGATGGGTGCGACTGACGAGCAGGGCAGTGACTACGATAGTGACGAGCGTCCCATACATCAGGTAACGTTGAGCGACTATTGGATAGGCGAGACTGAGGTGACCGAGGCGTTGTGGACGGCTGTGATGGGCAGCAACCCGAGTTATTACAAGAAAGGCGACAACTATCCGGTAGAAAATGTGTCCTGGGACGATTGCCAGACGTTTATCACGAAGTTGAACTCGTTGACGGGCGAGACATTCCGATTGCCGACGGAGGCGGAGTGGGAGTTCGCGGCTCGTGGCGGCACCAAGAGCGAGGGTTACAAGTACTCCGGCAGCAACACCATCGGCGACGTGGCGTGGTACACTGTTAACGCGTATGATGTTGGTTCAAGTAGTCCGAACTATGGCAAGCATCCCGTTGCGACAAAGGCGGCGAACGAGTTGGGCATTTACGACATGAGCGGCAACGTGTGGGAGTGGTGCCAGGACTGGTACGGCAGCTATAGCAGTGCCGCGCAGACCAATCCGACCGGCCCTACTACGGGCACCAACCGCGTGTTTCGCGGCGGCGGCTGGATCAACTTCGCGAGGCCCTGCCGTGTGTCGAATCGGGACTGCCTCCTGCCGACGTACTCGTGCCGCGACCTCGGGCTGCGGCTTGCCCGATAGTTTCCCCTATCAGTGGCGTTGTGGTGGCGTATTGCGGGGCGTAGCGCGCAGCGCCGCCCGCAATCGACACCACAACGCCCCCTGCGGCTGAGGTGGGGGCGCTAGCCCCCGTAAACATGATGGGCAGAATAAATTGCTCCCGTTCGGTCGCGAACTAAAGGTTCTGCCCCTACAAGTAACCGCAGCCCCGTAGGGGCGACAGTCTCCGCACGTTTCTGTCGCCCTTACAGGGCTTTGTTTGAGAAAAAACTCACACCATAGTCACGGGGGCTGGCGCCCCCGCCTAGGAGCTGTCGCCCCTGACGGGGCTCACATTTGTCGCCGCTTGCGGCCACGCCAAGGCGAGGCCCTACAGCCTTTGACAATCCTAATGGATTTTACCGGACAGCAATTAAATTTAACAAAAGATTTTTGTAAAATTTCCCACGCGCCAGCGTGGCCTTCTGTGAAATTTCTTAGTCAAATCTCGTGTTCTATTAAATTCTCCTGTTCTCTTGTCTGAAATCGGGGCCCACCCTCAAATGGACAAAATGGACGATTGCCGTGTGGGCGACACGTTGTATCTTTGTGGCAGCAAACCGAGTTGCGACAAACGTTTTACAAAATCGATGAGAATTTATTTTGTGACATAGAATATTTTCACTAACTTTGCGACGCAGTCCGACCTCAAGCGAGGACTGCCGACATATCTGAGGAAGCGTTTGGCTTTATCCGTGCCGATGAATCTCGACAATTCACTTTTCGCACGATGGATACAGGCAGATGCTCCCTCTTGGATAGGAATATACGCATTACGTCTGTATATACCTCCAAGGGACGTCGAACAATCACCGAGGGCAACGATAAGGGAACCTATTTTGACGGCACGTTTACTGCCAACGGCGAAACCAAGCAGGGAGCCTGGTACGACAAGAACGGCAACCTAATCGCTAAAGTTCCCTGACACCCTCGATTTATTAATCGGCTATTGCTTGAGAATTTATTACTGACATTTCATGTAAATTCATGTTAATAACGACAATTCCGCCCTTACAGGTTGTTTGGAAATCAAACAGATACTCCCCGAATGCGACAGTTCACCCCCTCAACTTCTAAACTTCTAAACCATTCAAAGAACTATGGCACTGATAACTTGCAATAATTGTGGGCATCCGGTATCTGACCGTGCCGAAACCTGCCCCCACTGCGGTGCCACGATTGGCAATGCTGTCTTCAAGGACAGTTCTGGAGGTATGAACAAATCGCGGTTAGTTCCAGCAGTAATTGGCTTGGTCGTTCTGGCAGTTGTTGGTGGCGGCGCGCTATTGTACTACTTTCTGAACAATCCAATCGACAAAGTCAAGACATTCGCAATTGACTTCGCGGCAAAAGTGACACAGAATCAAGTTGCTTCGGTGCATGAGTTATATCCCCAATCAGAAATATGCGAGTCATTTGTCTCGTTGCGCCTTAATCCGGACAACATTCAAGTGACAGAGACGTCTGTACCCAATCACTACCTCGTTTGTTGCGGTGATGGTGTTGACTTCAAGGTGAGCAAGGCAGATGATGGAACGATGAGCGTGACAGAATCTCACGGCCTTTTCGCCTTTCCTGATGCCGACATGGATCTTGCCAAGCAGACGGGTCAATGGAAGGCGAGTCTCACAGACGTTGAGAATGCCCAGCGCATGGCCAACCGTGGCTTTGCCGACTATCTCAAGATGAAATCAAAGGACGATATCCTCTCAAAAGTGAAAATCGTGAAAAATACGAAAAGTTTTGGAGAGTGTTTGGGAGCCTATGACGTTGGTGCCCATTATTGGAAACATTGGAGAACGACACATACCGTTATTGTTGAAAATAAGACGAATAAGGATTTCCCTGCAGAGGCTTATTCGTTAAAGATTCCTGATTGTGACGATGATGTCGAAATCGATTTATACAACAAAAATGCCACAAAGGTCGATGGGAAGTTGATACCGCCGCATGGTTCGGTTACCATCATGTGGACCGATGTACATTCTGATGGCACTCGAAATTACGATGACATTGTTACGCTTGACTTTAATCCCAACAAATTTCCGAACGTCATCAATGCCACTGGCTACGAATTTGACGAGTATATTGGTCAACTCAAAGCCGCCGCTGCTTCCGCCGTCGCATCTGTTGACTTAAGGGAGGGGGTGCTGACCGACCCTCAAGCCATTGACAGTTTTGTGAATGTCCGCAGCGGGCCAGGCATGAATTACGGTATTGTCGCACAGTTGGATGTTGGCACTACGGTGAATTTCTGTGCTGGTTCGGGCAAATGGCTGAAGGTATATGACACTAACGGCAGTTATTTGGGTTATGTCTTCAAGAACTGCGTCAGGGTATTATAGGGACTATTAGTCGCAATTGTCGAAATGTTGAACTATTGATATTTGTTATGGCACTGATAACTTGCAAGAACTGCGGACGCCCCGTTTCTGACAAGGCACCGGCTTGTCCACATTGCGGCGCGGAAATAGAACCAGCCGCAACTCAAGCACGACCCGAACCCGGCGCCGAATTTGTCCCTGACGCCGAGGATAGCGTCAAGCCAACAATCTCGCCGGTGGTGGCCATCATTGCCATCGCCATCATTGCCATTGGGGCAATGGCGGGCTATTACCTCTACCAGCAGGAAATGGAACGACAGCGTGCTGAATTCGTGCGAGACAGCCTCGCGCAGGTCGAGCGCGAACGTATCGCCGCCGAACGCGCGCGCATTGCTGCTGAAAAAGCCCGTCAAGACTCCATCCGCCGCGTCCACGAGACCATCGTCAACGGCTACCTCGAGGCCCTGCGAAGAGAGAAACGCAATTATGTGCCCGATGTGGACATGGATGCTGGTGTCAAGTATTTCCTGTTTGACATCACCAGAGATGGGATTGAAGATTTGTTTATTTACATGTATAATGGTTGGGGACACGGCAACAATTGGTGTGTTATATATGCTTTTGTGAATGGTTCGGTGAAGAAACTCCAAACAATGGGCATGAGTCAAGCCTCGTTGCATCAAGGGGGTGATTATATCATTCACAATCAGGAGATCCAAGGCACGCAAGAGATTTCGAAAATTACTTATAGCAATGGTAAAATCATATTTAGAGATATTTTCAAGGGTACGTGCTGGGTAGATAATCCTTCGTTAAAAGGCTACACATATATTGAAGATTACCGTAAAGTGTCGGAGCCTGAAGTGTCTTATATCAATAGTTCCAACGAACAGCCCATCTTGAACATGTTCTAAATCATCCGACGATATGAAACGAATTATACTCTACCTTGTGGCGGCCCTGATGGTGTGGTGCCTCATGCCGATTGAGGCAACAACCTTCAAACCACCGACGCAAAGCACTGGCTCCGTGTCCAATAAGAAACCACGCGCTAAGCGGAAGCATGCATCGTCGGCATCTGCCAAACGGCAATGCTGGCAGTGTGGGGAATCCAAGGGATTGGATGCGTTTGACGAGAATTCGGATATTTGCTGGAGTTGCTACACCGAGAACCTCAAAGCCCAGCAGGAATATGAGCGCCAGGAGGCCGAACGCCAACGCGCCGAAGCGGAGCGACGCCGCCAACAAGAGGCCGAGCGACAGCGACAAGAGGCCGAGCGACAGCGACAAGAGGCTGAACGACAGCGCAAGGACATGGCACGCCAGCGACTCGAGTCAGATGTGGTAAGTTGGGAGTTTAATAGAGACAAGTACAGAACCAAGACCTTCACGGTCGGCAAGGTTTCGTTCACCATGGTGGCGGTGGCGGGCGGCACGTTTGCCATGGGCGCGACTTCCGAGCAGGGCGATTTGTCCCGCTCTAACGAAGTGCCGGCGCACCCCGTTGCGCTCAACGACTACTGGATTGGCGAGACCGAGGTCACCGAGGCTCTATGGAAAGCGGTGATGGGCAAGAACCCGAGTAAGAAAAAGAAAGGCGACAACTACCCTGTTGAGAACGTCACTTGGGATGACTGTCAGACGTTTATTCGCAAACTTTACGAAAAGACCGGGGTAACCTTCTGCTTACCCACCGAGGCCGAGTGGGAGTTTGCCGCACGCGGCGGCAACAAGAGCAAGGGCTACAAGTATGCCGGTGGCGACAATGTGAGTCATGTCGCCTGGTATTGGCAAAATAGTGGCGAACAACTGCAAAATAACAGTTACAGGCAATATAGCCGCTACTCTACTGACGATATATATGGAGATATTTATAGTGAGAATGCAGCCAACGGCAACAAATGCGCGAAGCATCCCGTGGCGAAAATGATGCCCAACGAGTTGGGCATCTACGACATGAGCGGCAATGTGAGTGAATGGTGCTCTGATTGGTATAGTGACTATAAAGCAAGCCCACAGACAACCCCTTCGGGACCGATATCTGGCACTACCCGAGTAGTGCGTGGCGGCTCATGGACCGATGGGAGCGGACCTTGCCGAGTGTCCGCTCGTGACCATGCCATTCCTTCTGGTGATAAAAAGTCGACGAAATCAATTGGTCTGCGCCTCGTCTGCCATGACGATGTCTTGCCCCTGTTGTTGAAATCCGGCAATACCAACGTCGACAATCGGGTGCTGGCTGCCCATGGAAGCGTTGATGTTTACGTGGTGAATGGTGTTCCGTTCAATATGGTGAACGTCAAGGGCGGCACGTTCACTATGGGTGCTGACAGTGGGCGAGAAAAATGGTATAAAGATGAGAAGCCAACTCATCAGGTGACACTGAACAATTACTGCATTGGCCAAACCGAAGTCACCGAAAGACTGTGGCTGGCTGTAATGGGTACCTCCCCTGGTGGATACAAAGGCGTTGACTATCCCGTGAGTGGCGTCTCGTGGGATGACTGCAAGACGTTTATCAGCAAACTGAACTCGATGACAGGCGAGACGTTCCGCTTGCCAACCGAGGCCGAGTGGGAATTCGCCGCTCGAGGCGGCAACAAGAGCAAGGGCTACAAGTACCCTGGTGGCAACAACTTGAGCACCATCGCGTGGTATTGGCAAAACAGCGGCAACTTGTGGTTGAGCGGAGAATGGGAAAAGACCAAAGTTGACAACAACAATTGTGGAAAGCATCCCGTAGCATCAATGTTGCCCAACGAGTTGGGCATCTACGACATGGGCGGCAATCTCAGCGAGTGGTGCGCCGACTGGTACGGCGAGTACAGCAGCCGTGACCAAACTAACCCCAAAGGCCCTTCGACTGGCACGGAGCGCGTAATCCGTGGCATCAATTACTATTGGTCCAATGTGCTGGATCATTATGTGTCTTACCGTTATAAAGAAAAGCCATCTGCTAAGTACGGCAACTACGGCTTCCGCCTCGCCAAATAAATCCTTTAACTAATTACACAAAACGCATCCCGAACGCGACAGCGCGAGGCTCAACCTCTCAACCTCTCAACCTCTAACAGAACTATGGCACTGATAACTTGCAAGAACTGCGGACGCCCCGTTTCTGACAAGGCACCGGCTTGTCCACATTGCGGCGCGGAAATAGAACCAGCCGCAACTCAAGCACGACCCGAACCCGGCGCCGAATTTGTCCCTGACGCCGAGGATAGCGTCAAGCCAACAATCTCGCCGGTGGTGGCCATCATTGCCATCGCCATCATTGCCATTGGGGCAATGGCGGGCTATTACCTCTACCAGCAGGAAATGGAACGACAGCGTGCTGAATTCGTGCGAGACAGCCTCGCGCAGGTCGAACGCGCACGCATCGCCGCCGAGAAAGCCCGACAAGACTCCATCCGCCGCGTCCACGAGACCATCGTCAACGGCTACCTCGAGGCATTGAGAATAGAAACTAACAACTGGGAAAGAGATTATCCAGAAGAATTGACACTGGGTTCTGAAGTCTATTATCTTTTATTTGATATGGATCATAGCGGTATTCCCATATTATGGATGGTAAAGTTAGGCGGTACATCTTTGAATTATGAATATGTAGCATATGCTTATGTAGATGACAAAGTTCAAAGAATTTATAGACAAGGAAGTGGAATAAGCTATGGGAGTTTGTATATAGGAGACGATTACCTTCTTGTCTTTTGGACGGGTTATCCTTCGGATTTAAATGTTTCGGCTCTTTGTAAATATACCTATAGAAATGGTAAAATACATGAAGATGTACTAAGTTCAAGTAATCACGGGTATGATTGGCCAACATTGACGGAACCTGAAGCACCTGTCATTATATCTTCATACAAACAACCGATTATAAATATGTTTAAATGAGACGAGTGGTATTGTTGATATTGGCGGCGATGGTGCTGATGTGCGTTATGCCGTTCGGAGCAGTGGCATTCAAGCCGCCTACGAGTTCGTCGGAGGCATCGACTACAAAAACAAAGTCAAAAGCGAAAACTAAACAGTCGACACGTGCCACGCGTCGCTGCAGCCTGTGTGGCAAGACGAAAAGCCTTGATGGATTCGGCGGCGAATCCGACATCTGCTGGAACTGTTACGCCGAGATCATCAAAGGAGGAACTTTAGAATTCAACGACAGCCCAATGTTCAACTTGAGAGATATGAAGCGCAAGCTTGCCATTAATCAGTATCTTGTTTTCTGTGGCAATAACGGTTTAGTCTATAGTTTCAATAAAGACAACCGCAAATACTACATTATTTACAACTGCGCCAGTGTCTATGGCAATGCTATTGATATCAAGAAAGGAGACAAAAGTGATACTGATTTGGTTATTATCACCACTGACACCAAGTTGCACTATGATCTCTTAACAAACCTATTAAACGAATCTAAGTTCTACACATCGGGCGACATGAACCATGATGCCGAGATTGTTGTTGTCAACAGCCTCAAGACGACCGCTGACATGCTTGAGGGCAAGGTATCATGGGAGGAAAATGAAGCCGCAGATCAAATGCTGTTAGATGCATTGGATTATTACAAAACGCTTGGCAAAGGTGAACTATTCACTAAGCTTGTAAACAAAAAACTATTCGAACATGCCAACGAGTTTAAGAAGAAGTGATTACCTTATGACTAACCATTACTTCCTGTATTCTAAAGGACAAACTATAATGTATTGGGACATCTCAAAAAACATTCTTGTATTATCATGATTTTTCGAGAGCAATTTTAATATCTACTTACATAAATCTATTATGATGATATGGCACTGATAACTTGCAAGAACTGCGGACGCCCCGTTTCTGACAAGGCACCGGCTTGTCCACATTGCGGCGCGGAAATAGAACCAGCCGCAACTCAAGCACGACCCGAACCCGGCGCCGAATTTGTCCCTGACGCCGAGGATAGCGTCAAGCCAACAATCTCGCCGGTGGTGGCCATCATTGCCATCGCCATCATTGCCATTGGGGCAATGGCGGGCTATTACCTCTACCAGCAGGAAATGGAACGACAGCGTGCTGAATTCGTGCGAGACAGCCTCGCGCAGGTCGAGCGCGAACGTATTGCCGCCGAACGCGCACGCATCGCCGCCGAAAAAGCCCGACAAGACTCCATCCGTCGTGTTCGCGAAACTATCGTCAACGGTTATCTCAACGCATTGCAGCGAGAGAAACGAAATTGCACAGAAGGATTGTACGTTGAATATTTCTTATTTGACATCACACATGATGATATCCCGGATCTTTTGGTTAACATTGATGGTTTTGAGGCTGGAAGAAAGTGTGTAATCTATTCGTATGTTGACGGCACCGTGAAAAAAATCGAAACAATTAATATGACGCACGCAGGTTTGTATAAAGGTGATGGCTATCTTGTTCATGATTGGGCCATTCAAGGGAATCAGGAGATTGATAGAATAACATATAGCAATGGTAAATTCCATTACAAAACAATATTTAAAGGAACTGAGTGGGAAGAAAAAGCCAATCAAGACGGCTATGTGTATATTGATGAATACCGTAGTGTGCCGGAACCGGCTATTCCCTGGATTGATGACTCTAACAAACAGCCAATCCATAACATTTCTATTTAGTGACCGGCTGCGTCGGTTGGAGCCGTGGTCCGTAGTAATTACTTATGAAACAAATAAATCAGTTTTGACTTATGGCATTGCATAAATGTTACAACTGCGGTCAAATGATTTCGGACCGTGCCGAGGCATGTCCCAAGTGCGGCGCGTCTCAGTCGGGTCAGCCGCAATCAGCGCCGGAATATCAGGAAGAACCGCCTCGCGGCAACAAATCGGCCCTCATCGTGGTAGCAATCATCGGTATGGCGCTTTTGGTTGCTTTAGGCATTGTGGTGTTTGTTCCACAAATGGCGTCATATTCGCCATCGGAGGCTGTGGCTGAACAGGTGGCGGCAGCAGAGGCCGCTGAAGAGGTTGTCCAGCCGGCAGTTGAGGCTACAGAACTCTCGTCGAACCGCTCGCCCGGTGACGGCCACTACTCAATGACTGGCCGTTTGGCCGACCTACCCATTGAGATGCAGTTCACTATCTCCGGACGCTATGTGAACGGTACCTTAATCTATACCGGCATCTCTCTCACGAGTGTTGAGGATGGCTTGGAGATTTATGGCGAGATTGACGGCAATAATCTGGTGCTGAATGAAATCAACGAGAGGGGCGAGCGCTCCGGCAATTTTGTGGGCACTATGAGAGATGGCAGATACACCGGGACGTTCCACCGCTACAGGAACGGCCGCAACGACAAGGATTTTTCATTCTACTTACACCAATAATATTTACATAACGCCAATATGAGACGACTGATTTACATCTTTATGGCAATGTTTGTGTCGCTGGCAATCGTAGCGGTCCATGCGTCAACATTCAAGCCCCCCAAGCCTGCTGCGCAGAATGCTACGTCCGTCAAGCCTGCCAAGAAACCTGCCAAGAAACCTGCCAAGCCCTCCAAACCCTCTAAGCCCAAACAGGTGCGTTGTAATGAGTGCGGAGAACTGGTAAACCCAAGTGACTTTAATAACTCGTCTGGCATGTGCGATGACTGCGATGAGCATCAGCGGGCACAGGCAGCGCCACTCTCAGAGTTGATGTCCTCGCCACGTGAGTTTGACGTCAATGGTGTCAAGTTCACGATGGTGCCCGTGCGAGGAGGCACGTTCACGATGGGTGCGACGGCCGAGCAGGGCCGCGATGCCGATGGCGATGAGAAGCCCTCGCACCAGGTGACGCTGGGCGACTACTGGATTGGCGAGACCGAGGTGACTGAGACGCTATGGATGGCGGTGATGGGTAGTAACCCGAGCAAAAACGAGAAAGGCTACGATTACCCGGTGGAGTTTGTCAGTTGGGAAGACTGCCAGAAGTTCATCAGCAAGTTGAACGCGCTGACTGGCGAGACGTTCCGCCTGCCGACGGAGGCCGAGTGGGAGTATGCGGCGCGCGGCGGCAACAAGAGCAAGGGCTACAAGTTTGCTGGCGGCAACACGCTCGGAGACGTGGCGTGGTACGATGGCAACAGTGGACAGGCCAAGCATCCTGTTGCTACGAAAGCGGCAAACGAGTTGGGCTTGTACGATATGAGCGGCAATGTGTATGAGTGGTGTCAGGACTGGTATAGTGGTAGTTATTACAGCAGTTCGCCGACAACGAATCCGACCGGTCCCTCTACGGGCTCGTACCGCGTGCTTCGCGGCGGCGGCGGTTGGGACAACGCGGGGGGCTGCCGCGTGTCGTACCGGAACTACCACACGCCGACGTTCCGCTTCTTCAACCTCGGGCTGCGCCTCGCCCTTTCAGATGATAATGCCGCGAAAGAACGTCTTGGGCGAGAGGCGGCGACCGACAGCAAGGTCAAGCGTGCCCTCTCGCAGTCAACCAGCGGCAAGGGCAGCACCAGGGAGCCGGCGTGCGCTGACTGATGGGCGGGGGTGGTTAGTCGGTGGGGGTGTTGCGTTTCATTTGGGTGCAGAGGTCGTGGTCGAGGGCGAGGAGGACTTTGGAGTATTCGCGGGAGATGTCGCGCTCTTCGTAGGGGGCGGTGCCGTTCTCGTTGAGGTAACGGCGGTACTGGCGGCTGCGGAAGTCGGCGAAACGGTTGCTGTAAGCGAACTTGTCGATCTGGCTTGAGGCGGAGTCGCGGTATGCGCCGAACTCGCGTTCGAAGCGCGGCGTGAGCCAAGCGGCGATTTTGTTGTGGAGCGCGTTGATGTCGGGCTTGGCCCCGGCACGTGGTGTGGGCGCGGTGGCTGTCGCCGGCGTGGCCGGTTGTGCGGTGGCCGCGGGCTCTGGCGGGGCGAAAGTGGTGGCTGCGGCCGGTGGAGTGGCGAGAGTGTCGGTCTTGGCGGCGGCAGGCTCGCCGCCGGTAATGTCGCCTGGTCGCAGGCCGAGGTAGGCTGCGGTGGCGACAGCGATAACGGTAGCGGCAACCGCGGCGGCGATGGCGATGCGTCGCGGGCGGTTGTGGCGGCGGCGTATGGCGGCCCGCACGGCCCGCACGGTGGGGTAGCGGTGTGACGGGTCTGTGGCGGTGCATCGCGCGATGATGCCGCGGTAGCGTGACGCGCAGGGCAGCAGTTCGAGGATACGGCCGATGGCGTAGATGTCCGAGCGCTCGTCCACTTTGCCGCCGTTGAATTGCTCCGGCGCGGCAAAGCGTTCGGTGCCGCCCGTGGTGTCTTGAAAAGAGTCGGTGTAGCAGAAGCCGAGGTCAACAATTTTCACATCGTTGCCGATGCGCGTGATCATGATGTTGTCCGGCTTGAGGTCGAGGTGCACGACTTGATGGCTGTGCAGGTATTCCACCGCGTCGAGCAACTGCGTGAGCAGGCGCCCGGTGTCGTCCTTGTCGTTGAAGAAGTCCGGGTGTGTGGTGATGAACTCGGTGAGCGTGACTCCATCGACATATTCCATGATGATGAAGTCTTCACCCAGCCTCTCATACCGCACTATGTTTGGATGCTCAAGTTGGAAGCCTGTCTCGAACTCTTTACGCAACAGGGCGAGGTATCGTGGCGACGAGCCGAGATTGTCTTTGAGTCTCTTGAGGAAGAACCACTTGCCATAGAGTTTGACGCGGTAGCAGTCGCTGGTGGCTCCCGCCATGGGCAGGAGCTCGGCATCGAGCGTGAGGTCGATTTCCTCGGAAGTGAAGATGGAGGAGCTGCGGGCCATGTCGTCGTCAATCAATTATCTCGAACCTGATGCCTTGCAGTTGTCCGGCGATGAATCGTCCCTTGTCGCGTCCGTCGCGTCTGACGTTGTCAACGATGAGCGGGTATCCCTTGATGATTGTGGCTACCTCGATGGAGTCGCCGGGCATAAGTTTGCTGTTGGTGCTGTCAAGAACGCTGAACGAGTTGCCCTGTCCGTGTTGGAGGATCAGTTGCCTGTCAGGACGATAAGTGATGATGATTTTCTTGCCCTCTGGCAGTGTGGCGACATTGATTTCGCCTTCGGTCGTTCCCCACGCGCTGTTGCTCTTGCTTTCAACCTCCTGAAGTTCTTTCCAAGTGTCAAATCCGAGATAGCGCGCGATGACGTCGAGTGTGGCCGTGCGCGGCTCCCTCTCGTCGCTGTGGTAGCCAAGCAGCCGCTTGACGGTGTTGACGCCCACGTGCTCGTGGGTCACACTCTCTATAGCGTGAACGAGGCGTTCGATCTCGGAAGCCGTTGACAAGCGCAGCCCTGACTTCTCGCGTAGTTTCTGCTCAACAAAAAGTGAGAACCTCATGACATTAATTGGTTGGATAGATTGTTCAGATGACAAAATTATAAAACATTTGTCATAAAACGTTCGTCCATTTCGTCCATTTGTCCATTTCGTCCATTTTTGTTGAATTTTGCCTCATGGCAGAGGCTTTTATCCCCCCTTTGGGGATAGTGATTGAGTTGTGGAGTGGTGCCCCTGTAATTCCCGTAAAAATATTAAGGTGCCTGTAGTCGCCTGTGTCAAGTAAAGGTGCCGCGATATGGATTCGCTCAGCCTTGTATCATGGAGAGGAATTGGGTGCGCAGGGCCGCGTCGTTGGCGAAGGCTCCGCTATAGTGCATGGTGACGGTTACGGCACTCTGGTTTTCCACGCCACGCATCTTCATGCACAGGTGTTGCGCCTTGCAGTACACAATCACGCCGAGTGAGGACAACTCTTCGGAGAGCAGGTCGCAGACTTCGGCGGTCAGTCGTTCCTGGACCTGCAGCCGCCGCGCGAAACTGTTGACCACCCGCGCCAGTTTGCTCAATCCCACGATTTTGCCGTCGGGGATGTAACCAACCGAGACGGTGCCGAAAAATGGCAGTATGTGGTGCTCACACAACGAATAGAATTCCATGTCGCGCACAATGACAATCTCGCTACCCGGATGCTCAAACATTGCCGAGCGCAGTATTGTTCTGGGGTCTTGGTCATATCCGCACGTGTTCTCGAGCAAAGCCTTGGCTGCTCGCTCCGGGGTGCGCAACAAGCCTTCGCGCTGCGGGTCTTCTCCGATCAGTTCGATGATAGCCTTGAAGTGGGCGGCGATTTCGTCCACCGGTTTGTCGTGGAAGTGTATTTTGGCGTCTGTCATTATTATTCCCAATTATTGATGTGGTCTTTGACCACGCTCATTTGTCCGGCATAAGCAGGGAACGCGGCTCGCATGCGTTGCATGGCGGCCTGCGCGTCGTTATGTTTCTTGAAGTCGCCCACTCGCAGTCGCCATGTGGGGCTCTTGAATGCGATGTAGGTGCGATAGTTGGGGAACTTGGCCGCCAGTTGACGCGCGCGCTGCTGCGCCTCTTGCTTGCTTGAGGAAGTGAAAGCCTGAATGCGGTAGCCGTAGCCGCGCGAGGCGACCGTTTGGCGTGTCGTATGCCGTCCGGCCTGGGCCTGTCCGTCGTCAGCCTTCTTGCCTGAGGCCTCTGTTTTGTCATCACTGTCGCTCTTGTCGGGCTTGCTGGCGTCATTGTCACGCTGTGCGAGCCCGGCCGGCGCGTTGATGGTGATGTTGCCGTCCTTTTCTATGTTCGACACAATGGTCTGGCCGCCCGCGGTGAGCACGGCCATGAGTGCGGCCACAACCACTGTTGCAATTCCTTTATTAGCCATCGTTAGTTGTTGAATGGCAGCCACGCGTGGCTGCAAACCGAACGTTAGTTAATAGTTGATAGTCGTTAGTCATCAGTCGTTAGAGTTAACGACTGATGACTAACGACTAATGAATGAAAATCAGAAGGCGGTGACGATGCCCATGAATGAGTCGGCCTTGAGCGAAGCACCGCCGATGAGACCACCGTCGATGTCGGGCTTGGCGAAGAGTTCCGGGGCGTTAGAAGGCTTGCAACTGCCACCATAGAGGATGGTGGTGTCGTTGGCCACGTCCTTGCCGTACTTGTCGGCGAGCAAGCCGCGGATAAAGGCGTGTATTTCCTGTGCCTGGTCGCTGGTGGCGGTCTCGCCGGTGCCGATGGCCCAGATAGGCTCGTAGGCGATGACAATGTTCTTGAACTGGTCGGCACTCAGGTGGAATAACGATTCCACGAGTTCGGCCTTGATGACGTCAAAGTAGGAGCCGTCCTTGCGCTGGGCGAGGCTCTCACCGCAGCAGAAGATGACCTTCAATCCGGCCTCGAGAGCGAGATCGACCTTTGTCTTGAGCATCTCGTTGGTCTCGTGATAATACTCGCGGCGCTCGCTGTGACCCAGGATGACGTGGGTGGCGCCGGTGCTGGCCACCATAGGGGCGCTCACCTCGCCGGTGTAGGCACCGCTGAGGTGGTCGGCGCAGTTCTCGGCAGCCAAGCCGATGGCGCTGATGTGACCGGCCACGGCGGTAAGGTGGGTGAAGGGCACGCCGATGATGACGTCACACTTGAGGCTATCGCCTGCGGCGACAACGGCCTGGTTCACTTCATGGGCGAGTTTGACGCCCTCGGCAACGGTCGTGTTCATCTTCCAGTTGCCGGCAACGATGTTCTTTCTCATTGTTTTTATCGTTTGAAAATCTCTGTTGTTAGTTTCAAGAGTGCAAAGGTACGAAAAAAGTATGAAGTAGCAGGTACGAAGTGTGAAGTATTTTTTCAAAATCTCTCTTGAACGCGGGCCGTGGAGTGCCGCGGAAGTGCCGCACGGAGGTGAAATAAGCAAAATAAGTTGCGATAATTGTGCCGGTGCTACAATTTTTTTGTAAATTTGCAGTTTGAAATATTGTCAAAACAGTAAAATTGATGAACAGATTTCTCTATATATTATTGCCGCTGCTGATGGTAGCCGCGTCGTGCAAAAAGAGTGAGAGCGATGAGAGCGATACTCCCAAGTACACATCAAGCACCTCGACCGTGCTTGTCAGTTCATTCGCGCTCAAGCCCAATACCAAGATTCTCGCCCACCTTGACTCGGTCTATTTTACCATCGATACCGAGCGTATGATGATTTATAATGCCGACTCGCTCCCCATGGGTACCGACGTGAGAAAACTGCAGGTCACCATGACGTTTGGCAGCACTGTCTCATCGGCACTGTTCAACATCCCCGGTCGTGTGGACCCAATTCGTTATACCACGTCAATGACTGATAGCATCGACTTCAGTAAAGGCGCGGTCACCCTTCAAGTTACGAGTCAAGACGGCAAGAACACCCGTGACTACCAAATCATGGTCAATGTGCATAAGGTTGACCCTGACACAATCATCTGGGATACTGAGGCTATCACCGACCTCGGACTTGAGAGTAACACCACTATCGCGTCGACGCTCACCGATGACGCGTATGTTGTCCTCGCCTCTGACGGCTCAACCACGCGCCTCGCCCGCACCGAGAAACTGCTTGTCCCGTCATGGCAGATAAAAGATGTCACGCTGCCGTCGCATTCCTTCAGAGACCTGACGGCTGTCGGCAACACACTTTATTGCCTTGGCATCGAGCACGATGGCGCCAACATCGGCACACTCCTCAAGAGTGATGACGGCGGCGAGTCGTGGACTGATACCGGTGAGCAGTGGCACACTATCATTGGCGCGTATGACACTGACCTGCTCGGTATCGCCCGTGGTGCCGAAATGGGTGCCGACTATGACGCGTCAACGTTCTACTTTGTTGAATATCCCGACTTGCGCACCTCAATCCGCCGTGTGCCCGACGGCTTTCCCATTGACGGCATGAGCAAGCCCGTGCTGCAGTCAAGTTCATGGAGCGTCAATCCGTATCTTATAATTGCCGGCGGCAAAACTGCCGACGGTGGCATCACCGGCAACGTGTGGAGTTATGACGGGCGCTCATGGGGACTGCTCTCCTCGTCAGCCAACAAGTTGCCCGCTCTCACAGGGATGAGTGTTGTGCCGTACTACACCTACACTGTCAACACCAACAACTACCGTGCTGTGCGCAGCGACGCCCTCTACGCTTTCGGTGGTTTCTATGCCGACGGCGCTTATAACACGCGAGTCTATACCTCAGCCGACAAGGGGTTGAATTGGGAACTTGCCGATGACCGTTCACAGATGCCAAAGGCCATATATGACAAGCACTTTGTCGGTGACGCGTATATAGAGAACGCGACTCTCAGCCGCGACGCCGCCATGGTAACCGCCCATCGTGTGGCGCCCACCAAGCCTATTACCCACTGGGACTGCCCGTTCATTTACTGCATCGGCAAGGTGACCGGCGGCAGCCCCGTCATCGTCAACGGTGTCCATCAACGGCTCATGTTCATTCCAGTTTACTGATCAAACATCATGAGACGCCCATTGTTGCACATCATCGTCGTTGTACTGGCCGCCATCTGCGCCTGTCAAGCAGCCATCGCCCAAGAATACCGCTTTGACGTTGGCCCTGCCATCGGTATGGCCGGCTATCTCGGCGACCTCAATGAGAGCAACCTGTTCAAGCATCCCGGCATTGCCGGCGGTGGCATCTTCCGGTATGTTCACAACAGCCGGTGGGCTTTCAAAGGGAACCTGCTGTACACGCGTCTCAGCGGCGACAGCCGTGATGTCCAGAATAAGTTTCTCACAGTCGAGCCCATCAAGTTCACCAGCAACGTTGTTGATGTCAGTGCGAGTGTGGAGTTCAATTTTTTGCATTTCGGCATAGGACCGCGATACAAGAATTATAAGCGCATCTCGCCTTACATGACGCTCGGTGTTGGCCTCATCACATCGTTTGGCAAAGGTTTTCACGGAGTGGCATTCACTCTGCCCATGGGCGTCGGTTTGAAATACAAACTCAAAGAGCGTCTCAACCTCGGGTTTGAGTTTACGATGCGCAAAGACTTTGGTGATGCCATTGACGGTCTTACCGACCTCCGAGGCATTAAACACGGCTTTGCCAAAAATACTGACTGGCACGCCTTTGCCGTTTTCACTCTCACCTATGAGTTCAGCAAGCGATGTGTCAAGTGTCACTATGTCGAATAGCCGCATAGATGAGTGTAAACGCGTGGCGTGAAATGGCGTCAATCTCTATCAATATAAAGAAGACATTAAAGGACATAGAAGACAATAAGGACAATAAGGTCAAATATTTATAATAAAGATAATTGAGGACAATCAAAAACGATTTTTGGAGTCTATTCCATCGTGCATGATTGTCCTTGATTGTATTTGGTTGTTCTTGTTTTAATTCCTTGCCCTTATTGTCCTTGTTGTCTTCTGGCCTCAGATGTCAAAACGGTGAAAAAATCTTAAAATGAGGGCGCATATTGAGAATAATTTGCCGACACTTCATTTTTTTTGTACATTTGCAAATTAAAATGCTCAGAACGATAATGATTGATAAAACAAGAATGCCGCGGCACGTGGCGATAATAATGGATGGAAACGGCCGTTGGGCGCGCAAGCAGGGCCAGCAACGTTCGTGGGGACACCGCAATGGTGTTACCACTGTCCATGATATAACCGAGGCTGCCGATGACTTGGGCATTAAATACTTAACGCTCTACACTTTCTCGACCGAGAATTGGAATCGGCCCGAAGAAGAGGTAAATATGCTCATGCATCTCATCGTAAGTTCCCTCGAGGAGCAGACGCCGGAGTTGATTCGCAAGGGCGTGCAGTTGCGAGTTATTGGCGATATGGAGCGTGTGCCGAAGTTTGCTCGCGAGCGGTTGACGCGCTGTGTTGCCGACACTGCCGCCGGCACCGGCGTGGTGCTCACTCTTGCCATCAGTTACTCCTCGCGCTGGGAGATTGTGAACGCTTGCCGCGTCATAGCTTCGCGTGTCGCGTCCGGCCGGATGCGTGCCGAGGACATTGACGAGGCGGCGGTGAGCGCGGCACTCGCAACCGCCGGAATGCCCGACCCTGACTTGCTGATTCGCACCGGTGGCGACATTCGCGTTAGCAACTATCTGCTATGGCAGATTGCCTACAGCGAACTTGTTTTCACGCCCAAGTATTGGCCAGAGTTCACACGAGATGACTTCACGGCTGCTATCGCCGAGTATCAAGGGCGGCAACGCCGCTACGGCAAGACCGGTGAGCAGATCGAGAGCGAAGCCTCCTCCAACCCCTCATAAATAAAGGAGGTGGGATACTCCAAACTTTATCATATAAGATGAGACTACGGATAACGACGATAATCGCGGCTGCAGTGGTCGCGTTGGCACCTGGTGGTGCGTCGGCACAGAACCTGACGGCGACGTCCAACGACACCATCTATAACCCTAAGGTGATTTTCACCGGTTCGCCAAGTAAGTTTGAGATTGCCGGCATGCGTGTGGAAGGCACCGACAACTATGATGAGTTTGTCATCATGGGATACTCTGGACTGTCTTTGGGACAGCGCATCACAATCCCCGGTGATGACCTGAAGGCTGTGGCGAAGCGTTTTTGGCGTCAAGGCCTCTTTAGCAAGGTGCAGATTAAGATAGAGAAAGTCTATCAAGACAAGGTGTGGCTGATATTCAACCTCAAGCAGCAGCCTCGCATTTCCCAGATAAACTATCTGGGAGTGAAAGGCGGCGAGCGCAAGGACTTGCAGCAGCGTTTGGGGCTGCAGGTTGGCAACCAGATGACGCCCAACATCGCAAACCGCATCAAGATGGTTGTCGAGAAGTATTTCGCGGCCAAGGGCTTTGAGAAGGCGGTGTGTAACGTGCGTCAGCGAGAGGACTTGAGCAAGAAGGACGAGGTGATTGTTGATATTGATGTCAACAAGAACGAGAAAATCAAGGTTCACCGCATCTACTTCACCGGCAACAAGGTGATGAGCAACCGCGCCTTGAAGCGCACGATGAAGAAGACCAACGAGAAGCGCGACATCCTGAAACTGTTCAGCCAAAAGAAGTTTGTGCGCAGCGACTATGCCGACGACAAGCAGCGCATCATCGACAAATATAACGAGAAAGGCTACCGCGACGCTGTTATCGTCGCCGACAGCGTTGTGCCTTATGACGAGAAGACCGTTGATGTTTACATCACCATCGACGAGGGAAAGAAATACTACATCAGCAGCATTGACTGGGTGGGCAACACGGTCTATCCGGCCAGTGTGCTTAATGAGGTGCTCGGTATTGAGCCAGGCGATGTCTATAACCAGAAGCGCCTCAACAAGCGTACACAGGAAGATGACGACGCGGTGGCGAACCTGTACCTGAACAACGGATACCTGTTCTACCAACTTGTGCCAATCGAGAAAACCATCGTGGGTGACTCTATCGGTTTGGAGATGCGCATGTTTGAGGGCAAACAGGCGCGTATCAACAAGGTTGTGATTAATGGTAATGACCGCCTCTATGAGAAGGTGGTCCGCCGCGAGTTGCGAGTGCGCCCCGGCGCGTTGTTCAGCAAGGAGGACTTGGTGCGCTCGGCGCGTGAGATTGCCCAAACAGGTCACTTCGATCCCGAGAAGATGGACATCCGTCCCGAGCCGAATGAGGATGACGGCACAGTGGACATTATTCTCAACCTCGAGAGCAAGGCCAACGACCAGATTGAGTTCAGTTTCGGTTGGGGCCAGACGGGTATCTTGGGTAAACTGAGTTTGAAGTTCACCAACTTCTCGATTAAGAACCTGTTCCATCCATCGAGTTATCGCGGTATTATACCTCAGGGCGACGGCCAGACGTTCACCATCAGCGCGCAGACCAACGCGAAGTATTATCAGGCCTATAGCGTGTCATTCCTCGACCCGTGGTTTGGCGGCAAGCGTCCCAACTCGCTGTCGGTGTCGGGTTTCTACAGCCGTCAGACGGGAATAAACTCGAGTTACTACAACAGCCAGTACGCCAACTATTATAACAACTACATCAACAATTATTATAGTGGCCTCAGCAACTACTACGGCGGCTCGAACTACTACGACAACAGTTACTACGAGAACGCCTACGACCCTGGCAAGTACCTGCAGATGGCCGGCTTGACGGTAGGCTTCGGCAAGCGCCTGAAGTGGCCGGACGACTACTTCACCTTCACGGCCGACCTCTCCTACCAGTGGTACAGCCTGAAAAATTGGGAGTATCTCTACTACATGAACAACGGCACGAGCAACTCGATTGTGCTTGGTTTCACGCTGGCGCGCAACAGTATCGACAACCCGCTCTACACCCGCCGCGGCAGTATGTTCTCGCTGAGTTTCCACTTCACGCCGCCGGCAAGTCTGTTTGGCAAGAAAGATTGGAAGAAACTCGCCGAGACCAACACCGACGAGGCGAAGCGCGAGCGTTACCGCTGGATTGAGTATTGGAAGTTGAAGTTCAGCGCACGCACTTACACTCCGCTCAACAATAGTGACCGTTGGACCCTTGTGTTGATGACGCGTGCCGATATCGGTTTGCTCGGCAGTTGGAACAAGCACTTGAAGTCGCCTTTCGAGACCTTCTACGTTGGCGGTGACGGCATGAGCGGCAGTTATACCTACGCGACCGAGACAATCGCCCTGCGTGGCTACGACAACGGCGCTTTCTCGCCCTACGGCTACGAAGCGTATGCCTACGACCGCTTCGTGATGGAGTTGCACTTCCCGTTGATGCTCAGCACCAGCGCGACAATCTATCCGTTGGTGTTCCTTGAAGCCGGTAACGCGTGGACGAGCGTGAGCAAGTTCAACCCGTTTGACATCAAGCGCAGCGCCGGCGCGGGAGTGCGCATCTTCCTGCCGATGATCGGTATGATGGGTATTGACTGGGGCTACGGCTTCGATCGAGTGTTTGGCAAGAAGGGAGGCAGCAACTTCCACTTTGTGCTCGGTCAGGAGTTCTGATTAAACCTCACTACCCTCCGCGAGGTCTAACAAATCGAGAAATAACAACAACATTAACTATAATCGGAAAATGACAATGAAACGACTAATGCTCATCATGCTGGCGGCGGTGGCAGTCGCCTTCGGAGCGCGGGCCCAGAAGTTCGCCCTCATCGACATGGAGTATATTCTGAAGAACATTCCCGCCTATGAGATGGCCAGCGAGCAACTCAACCAGGTGTCGCAGCGCTGGCAGCGCGAGGTTGACGACCTGAAGAAAGAGGCCGACACGATGTATAAGAACTATCAGGCCGACATGGTTTTCCTCACCGACGACCAGAAGAAGAAGAAGGAGGAGGAGATTGTGGCCAAGGAGAAGGAGGCTTCGCAGCTGCAGTACAAGTACTTTGGTCCCGAGGGCGAGCTGTTCAAGAAGCGTCAGAGCCTTATCAAGCCCATCCAGGACGACATCTACAATGCCGTGAAGAAGGTGAGCGAGGAGAAGGGTTATCAGGCCATCTTTGACCGCGCGAGTTCCCAGAGCATCATCTTCGCCAGCCCGCGCATCGACGTGAGCAACGACGTGCTCGAGAAACTGGGATACGGCAAGTAGCATATAGCATGTAGCATGTATAGAAATCAACAATATTAATTATAATAACACAAAGAGAGAAATGTTAAAGAAATTATTGCTCGCAGCCCTCGTGGCGCTGCCCATGATGGCCAACGCCCAGAAGTTTGGCTACGTCAACACTCAGGAGATCTTCAACGTGATGCCCGAGAAGGCTACGGCCGAGAATACACTCAAGGCCGCGGCCGACAAGTATGACGCCGAGTTGAAGAACCTGCAGGACAAGTTCCAGAAGGACTTGGCCGACTTTGAGGCTCTGGAGAAGGACACCACCACTCCGGCCGGCATCAAGGAGCGTCGTCAGGGCGAACTCGAGGAGTTGTATAAGAAGATCCAGAACTTCCAGCAGACGGCCCAGCAGGACCTGCAGCGCCAGCAGGAGCAACTCATCGCTCCGGTGAGCACCAAGTTGCAGAACGCTATCCAGGCGGTGGGCGCCGAGGGTGGCTATACGTTTATCTTTGACCTGTCGATACCTTCGGTGGTCTATCACGGCACCAATGCCGAGGACGTCAGCGCCAAGGTGAAAGCCAAGCTTGGTATAAAGTAATCATAGACTGTCAACCGTTTACCGTTGACTGTTTACCGTTGAGCGTTGACCTGAATGGCAACACTCGGTTAACGGTAAACGGTCAACGGTAAACTTTTCAATTATTGACTTATGGCAAAGAGAATATTCGCTGTAATGGCCGCGGCGGTGCTCGCTCTGGGCGCGGTGGCGCAGACGCACATCGGCACCGTCAACAAGGATTCCGTGTTGCGCGCCATGCCCGAGTATGCCAAGGCGCAGACCGAGTTGCAACGGGCTGCCGAGGCTTATCAGAAAGAATACGCCGCCATGCAGGCCGACTTCAACACGCGTTATGCCGATTTTCAGTCGCTTCGTGGTGATGTCCCGCCAACGATTCTCGAGCGTCGCATCAAGGAATTGCAGGAAGCCGACACGAAACTGAAGGAGTTCCGCAAGACGATTGACGCCGACCTCAAAGCGCGCCGTGACGCGTTGCAGGCACCGTTGCTGCAGGCCGTGGACAGCGCCGTGGCGGCTGTGGCGGCCGAGCAGGCGCTGGACCTGGTGCTTGACGTGAGCCAAACGCCGGTGGCCTATGCCGGCGCGACTGTGATCGACATTACCGCAGCCGTCAACGACCACCTGCGATAACCCCCAAACAATCCAACATCAATTCACTATGAAACGACCCATTGCTATTATTTTCCGAGTTGTGGCGCTGGTTGTGTTGCCGCTGTGCGCCTTAACCCTCACCGCTGCGGCCCAGACCACCTATAGCGGCCATATCGTTGATGTGCTCCAACGACGTGTGTTTGATGGCGAGGTCGTTGTCAACGACGGCATCATCAGTTCAGTGAAGGAATGTGCGCTGCCCCCGGGCAAAGACTATCCTTATATCATGCCCGGTTTTATCGACGGCCATGTGCACATCGAGAGCAGCATGATCACGCCGCAAGAGTACGGCAAGGCTGCCGTTTGCCATGGCACGATTGGTGTTGTCGCTGACCCTCACGAGATGGGCAATGTGCTGGGGATTGACGGTGTCCGCTACATGATAAGGCAGAGCAAACGGGTGCCGTTCAACATCCTGTTTGGCGCTCCATCGTGTGTGCCTTGTTGTGGCGCCAACATCGAGACGAGCGGAGCGCGCATCGACTCCAAAGGCGTGGCGGAACTGCTTGCCATGGATGATATCGGTTTTCTGACCGAGATGATGGACTATGTGGGCGTGCTGAACAACGACCCCGAAGTGATGGCCAAGATTGAGGCGGCGCATCGTGTCGGGAAACCCGTTGACGGCCATGCGCCGGAGTTGTTGGGCGAGGCGCTGCGCAAGTACGCCGCCGCCGGCATCACCACCGACCACGAGAGCGATGATGTTGATGAGGGACGTGAGTGTATAGAAGTGGGTATGAGGTTACACATTCGGGAGGGTAGCGCGGCGAAGAACTATGCCGCCCTCAGTCCGCTCATCGATGAGTTTCCCACCAAGGTGATGTTCTGCACCGACGACTACAACCCCGGTGACCTTATGCAGGGTCATATCAACCTCATTGTGAAGCGCGCCCTATCTGACGGGTATGATTTTTGGAACGTGATGCAGGCGGCATGTGTCAATCCTCAACGGCACTATGGCGTCAATTGGGGATTGCTGCGGCAGGGTGACCCGGCGAGTTTTATCATGACCGATGCCATCACCGCCGACTTCCGGGTGTTGAAAACCGTGCTGAAAGGCATTGTGGTCTTTGACACGAACAATAAGTCCGGAAGCCTGCTGCCCATCAAAGGCGAGCCGGAACCGCACCCGAATAACTTTGTGGCGCTACCCATCACCGCTGCCGATATCCAACTTGCCCATCAGGCCGGCGAGCCGTTCCATATAATCACTGCTACCGACGGCAGTCTGACCACGGGGCATGAGGTGAGAACGAATATTTCCGATGATGTGCAGAAAATTGTGGTCTATAACCGCTACCGTCGCGGCGCGAAGCCTATGGTGGGGCTCGTGAGCGGCTTTAACCTCAAGGGCGGCGCGATGGCGTCGTCGGTTGCGCATGACTGCCACAATATCGTTGCCATCGGTTCTGACGATGAGAGCATCGTTAGAGCCATCAACCGCGTGGTGGAGATGAAAGGCGGACAGGTGGCCGTTGCCGGAAACGAGATGACCGAACTCGCTCTGCCAATCGCCGGCCTGTTGTCGCCGCTGCCCGTTGAGCAAGTGACGCGACTTAACGAGGCTCTGTTTGCGACCGTGCGTAAGGCCGGATGCAAGATGGCGTCGCCGTTCATCACGATGTCGTTCATGTGCCTGCCGGTGATACCGGAACTGAAGATTACCGACAAGTACCTCTGGAATGTCACTACGATGAAGCCGGTTGCTCAGGAATGAGATGTTAGATGTTAGATGTTAGATGTTAGAGCATCTAAAATCTAACATCTAAAATATTTAATAGATCGAAATTTTTTCGTATATTTGCGGTGCGCTTTACAATACAATAAGGAACCCGACACGAAAATATGGAGATTGTGTACTATGACAACCACGTGATCATCGCCAATAAGGAGGCGGGCGAACTCGTGCAGAGTGACAGCACGGGTGATGTTCCATTGGTGGAGATGGTCAGGGAGTGGATACGCGTGACGTGCAACAAGCCCGGCAACGTGTTCTGCAACTCTGTGCACCGCATCGATCGTCCCACATGGGGACTTGTAGTGCTGGCACGCACGAGCAAGGGATTGAGCCGTATGAGCCAGATGTTCCGCAACGGCCAGGTTCATAAGACCTATTGGGCTATCGTCAAGCAACGTCCACCCAAAGACGAGGACACGCTCGTCAACTATGTGTTGCCCCAGCAAGAGGGCAACTTCACGCAGTGCGCCACATTCCCGATGCCCGGCAGCCAAAAGGCTATACTCCACTATAAAATCATCGGCGAGAGCGACACTTATCATCTGCTTGAGATCCAGTTGATGACCGGGCGCAAGCATCAAATCCGCACTCAGTTGGCGACAATCGGTTGCCCCATCAAGGGCGATGTGAAGTACGGCTTCCAGCGAGGTAATGACGATCGTAGCATCTGTCTGCAGAGTCACCGCATCGAGTTTGAGCACCCGGTGAGCCACAAGCAGGTCGATGTCACCGCGCCACTGCCCACCGGCGACCCGCTGTGGCGCATCCTCGCCGCCGACGCCGTGGCCCGCGGCAACGCGCCGTCGTCAATGCTTGATAAAACTGACGGTCTGATGGCCGCAGAACCAGAAACACAATATGAATCATGAATCGTAGAGAAATGATTAAGACGATGGGGGTAGCAGCCGCCGGAGCCACAGTGCTCGGCTTCCCCATGACCGGTGTCGCTCAAGATGGTAGCGCATCGCCGGTGAAGCGCCGCAAACTTCTCGTTATCGGTGCTCATCCCGACGATCCCGAGACGTGTGCCGGTGGCACTATGTGCCTCTTTGCCCAGGCCGGTCATGAGGTGGTGAACGTCTATCTCACGCGCGGCGAGGCCGGCATCGAGGGTATGGGACCCGATGAGGCGGCGGCCGTGAGGGTCAAGGAATGTGAGGCGGCGAGCCGCGTGATTGGCGCGCGCCACATCTTTATGAGCCAGATTGACGGCAACACCGAGGTGAACCTGCGGCGGTATAAGGAGATGCGCGACCTCATCGAGAGTGAGGACCCCGATATTGTGATTACCCATTGGCCTATTGATAGCCACCGTGACCATGCGGCGTGCGGCATGCTCGTGTTGGACGCGTGGCGGCGCTTGGGTCGCAAGTGGCCGTTGTATTATGCCGAGGCGATGACCGGAACGCAGTCGCAGATGTTCCACCCCACCCATTGGGTGGATATCAGCAGCGTCGCCGACCGCAAGCATGAGGCGTGCGCGTGCCACGTGAGTCAGCACATGGACGTCATCAACGAGGGATGGCACTTCAAGATGGAGCAGTTCCGCGGTATTGAGTGCCGTTGTGCCGCCGCCGAGGCCTTCATTCTCCATACCACCGCCATGGCCATGCTGTGATATTGAATTGTTGGCCGTTGCCGAAATGAAACACAAGGACGGTTCTTTTGTTTAACGACTTGTCGCTGAAACAAAAGAACCGTCCCTGTGTTGTGTCGCCGAAACAACAGAGTCCGGCAAATATGTGAACCCGTGGGGAGTCGAACCCCAATCGAAGGAACCGGAATCCTTTATTCTATCCATTGAACTACGGGTCCGTTGGCTGAAATCGGTTGCAAAATTACTATTTTTTTATTAGCTTTGCAAATCTTTTTCCATTTTAGGCTTAACCGTCTATAATGTGTAAGGTCGCCTATCGGCGGGAAATCTGTCAAAAATCTATCAATTTTAATATAGAATAAAATGATTTTGAAGGATTTCCGCGCGATAGCGAGCCCTATTAACAAGACGCGGCAAACTATAAATTTTCATAGATATGGTAAGGATTGACGATAGTTGGCGGCAAGCGCTGGCGGGGGAGTGGCAGGCGGCTTACTTTGAGGAGTTGACGCGGTTCGTGCGTCAGCAGTATGCGTCGCACACGGTTTATCCGCCGGGAGGACGGATATTTGCGGCGTTCGACACGACGCCGTTCGATGCCGTTCGTGTGGTGATATTGGGTCAAGACCCGTATCATGGTCCCGGTCAGGCCAACGGGTTGTGCTTCAGCGTGGCGCCGGGCGTGGCGATGCCGCCATCGCTGGTGAATATCTTTAAGGAGGTTCATGACGACGTGGGCGCGCCGATGCCGACCGATGGCGACTTGACGCGATGGGCGCGTCAAGGTGTGCTGCTGCTCAACAGTACGCTCACGGTGGAGGCTCATCGCGCCGGCTCTCATCAGGGTCACGGCTGGGAACGCTTCACCGATGCGGTGGTGAACACTCTTGCCACTCGTCGTGAGGGGCTGGTGTTCATGCTGTGGGGCAACTATGCCAAGGTCAAAGGCCGCTTTATCGACCGTGGCCGCCATCTGGTGCTCACAGCCGCCCATCCGTCACCGTTGAGTGCCAACCGCGGCGGCTGGTTCGGCTGTCGGCACTTCTCGCGGGCTAACGCCTACCTCGTGGCTCACGGCCAAACACCAATCCAATGGTGAAGTTTGCCGTTTGCGATATATATATTTGTGTAAATTGAAAATAATTAATAACTTTGCACGGATAAAGACACAATCTATGCAATCAAAGTCAACCGGCGATATCAAGAATCGCATCACATACGTGGTAATGATTATACGTGAGTTTGCGGAAACCTACAATCTCACGGTGCGTCAGGCGTATAATTACCTACGCCGCCACATGGCATTGGACTTTATATATAAATGCTATGAGGCAGAGCACACGCTGTCTATTAAAGATGCGGTAACAGACCTAACCATTGTAAGCCAACGTCACGGAGGGCGCCCTTGACACTGAGTTATATGTCCGCAGTTCGCTAAACAACTACTCCTATCTGCGCCATGAATTGGACTATGGGAGGTGCGAGTGACACATATTCAGAGCGACAGAAGAAACAGAAGAACAATAGATTGTATTTACTATTGTTCTTCTGTTTCTTTTGTCTCATTATTTTACGAGAATTAACGAAGGCTCACGGGCGAGGATTACTCGGGCGGGGTGCGTAGCGGCGCCAGGCGGCCCAGAGCAGCAGCGCGGCGAGTAGTGCGGTGCAACACCATTGGAACGGCGTGGTGGGCTCGCAGCAGTCTGCACCCTGCATCAGGCTTGTGGTGAACCACTCGCGCGGCAGCAGCCAGTCGATAGCCAGGCCGCAGGCTACCGCGCCGCCGATGATTGACAGCAGATAGGCGGTCAACGCCTTGCCTCCCATGCGGTCGCGAATGACGAGGATGCTCGCCACATTGGCCGCCGGGCCGGCCATGAGCAGCACCAGCGCCGCGCCGGGCGTGAGCCCCTTGAGCATCAGTGCCACCGCGATGGGTATCGAGCCGGTGGCGCACACATACATCGGTACGCTCACCGCGAGCACGAGCAGCATCGACAGCAACGTGTTGTCGGCAAAGACGGCGAAGAACTCGGCCGGCACAAACATGGTGATCAGCGCGGCTATCACGAGGCCAATCACGAGCCACTTGCCGATGTCGCCCACCATATAAATGAAGGCGTAGCGCAGCGCCTCTTTCACCTTGTCCATAAATGAGGCGTCCTCGGGCACACTGTCGCCGCAGTGACATCCGCACTCCTCGGCATCCTCCTTGTGGCAGCAGCAGTGGTCGTCGTCGGCCTCCTTGTGGCAGCAGCAGTGCTCCTGGGCCTTCGGCTCCTCCTTGTGGCAGCAGCAGTGGTCGTCGTCGGCCTCCTTGTGGCAGCAGCAGTGCTCCTGGGCCTTCGGCTCCTCCTTGTGGCAGCAGCAATGCTCCTCGGCCTCGTCACTTCGTACTTCGTACTTTGTACTTTGTACTTCTCCTCGTGTCATCCAGTTGGTCAGTTGGCCGCCAAAGAGTGCCGTCAGCAGTGCGGCCACCGGGCGGATTACAGCAAAGGCGAGACCCATCAGCGAGTAAGTCGCCGCGATTGAGTCGACTCCCGTTTGGGGCGTGGCAATCAGGAACGATGTTGTCGCGCCCTTGCTCGCGCCCTCCTTGCGCAGTGACATCGCCGTGGGCAGCACGCCGCACGAGCACAACGGCAGCGGCACACCCATCATCGCGGCGTAAAACACCGAGCGGAAGTCTCCTCGTGATAAGTATCGCGTGTAGAACTTCGCCGGCACAAAAGCGTGCAACACTCCAGCCATCAGGAAACCCAGCAGCAGGAACGGCGACATCTCGTTAATCATGTGTAATACTTCGTTCATAGCAGTATGTATTTTGTTGTAATAATTTCACGCCGCAAAATTACAACAAAGTTCCTGCAACCCGGTTGCAAAGAGAATATACCCCCCGAGCGAATGTCCGGAGGGTATATTAGTGCCTGAAAAAATCGGCGGTTACAGGTTGGTGGAGAAGAAGGTGGCGAGGGTGTCCCAGGGGATGAGGTTCTTGGGAGTGCCGGAGCCTGCCGGGCCGTTGTAGCCGCCATCGTAGAGGTCGCAGTGAGTCGCGCCGGGGATGATGAGCAGTCGCTTGTTTTGCGGCACGGGATTGGGCTTGCCGGTGACGTTGTAGCCCTCGGCCTTGCCCTCGACCATATAGTGGAAGGCGGCCTCGCCAAAGTAGCGCGAATGGGCCTTCTCGCCATGCATCACCATCACAGCAGAACGGATCTCGTTAATATAGTAGAGGAAGCGTGTGTTGGCAAAGGCTTGCGTGCCAATCACTCGCCAGCCGTCGTTGGAGTTGCCGCTTCGCTTGTGGTAGCCGCGCGGGGTCTTGTAGTAGTCATGGTAGTCTTTGACAAACTGTGGCGCGTCGTCGGGCAGCGGGTCCACCACACCGCCGGCCATCGCGTCGGGGTCGGCGAGGCGCTGCTTGGCCAGGGCCTCACGGCCGGCGTGGCGCGCGGCCTCGTTGTCGTCGCTGTCGAAGTAACCGTTGCCGCTGACGCGAGTCATGTCATACATCGTCGAGGCGACCGTCGCCTTGATGCGCGTGTCGGCGGCCGCGGCGTTGAGGGCGATGCCACCCCAACCGCAGATGCCGATAATGCCGATGCGTTGCGGGTCGACGTTTTCCTGCCGCGAGAGGAAGTCTACGGCTGCCATAAAGTCCTCGGTGTTGATGTCAGGCGAGGCGGTGCGGCGCGGCTCACCGCTGCTCTCGCCGGTGAACGACGGGTCAAAGGCGAGCGCGACGAAGCCTCGCTCGGCCATCCGCATCGCGTAAAGGCCGCTCGACTGCTCCTTGGTGGCACCGAACGGGCCGCTCACGGCGATTGCCGGCAACTTGCCGGAGGGTGCCTGCTTGGGCTCGTAGAGGTCGGCCGCCAGTGTCAGGCCGTATTGTGTGTCGAATGTCACCTTGCGGTGGTTAACGCTGTCGCTGAGCGCGAACACTTTGTCCCATTCTTGGGATAGTTGCAGTTTAGTCATATCTTTAGCGTTTTGATTGGTGTCGCCTTGGTTGGCGCAGCCGGCCAGCATTATGCCGGCCATGGCCGCTATTATCATTGCTTTCGCCATAATATCATAGTTTGACTTTCTTGCCGTTTTTGAGGTATATGCCGGAAGAGGGGTTGCTCACTTGCTGCCCGTGCAGGTTGTAGTAGGTGTCGCTCGCGTCGTCCGTGCCCACCTCGCTGATGCCGGTGGAGACCGGCTTGAGCGACAGTGTGACGGCGATACCGCTCTCGCCGGCCTTGAGGAAGGTGCGCAACTCGTTGGCACTCAGTCCGTCGATGCGCCCCAGGCATGTGTAACTCCACGAGTTGGAGCCGTAGAACATGCAGATGTTGCTGCCGTTATACAGGACGATGTCGCCGGGTTGAGCCGTCATCTGTTCGTTGCTCGTGGGCAGGTCGAAGCCCAGCGCGCCCCAAATCTCAAAGCCGCCGCTACTGTTGAGCGTCACCGTGATCGCGTCTTGTTGAAGTCTCGCCACAAGCGCTTGTGTGGCCGTGTTGTTATAGAGGGTCGCCGACTGTGTCGTGCCGTCAATAGTGATATACATCTTTTGGGAGATAGTTGTTTGGGCAAGCGCCTCATCGACATTGCTCGCGCAACCGCACAGAAGCGTTGCGCATAAGATTGATAATGTTTTGCTGAAAGTAGTCATGCCTAATGTAGTTTGTTTTAGAGAATCAGATAAAACCATGTCAGAAAGCGACTTGGAGTTGTGTGAGAATGGCGCTCTCGGTGGCGTGAGGCGAGGCATGGCGGGTGTTTGTGTTGGTGTAGGCCAGTTGGAGGCGGCATCTGGGATAGAACCAGTACTGCACTCCGGCCTGCCATCGGTTGACGGTGGCGCTACCCATTGGCTCGAGATGGTCATAGCCTGCGACAAAGTCAAGGCCTGGTGTGGCGATGTTTGTCGCGGCGGCGGTGACGTAGGCGGCGCGGCTCACATCGCCCTCACCGCGTCCGTCACGGCCCCACATATACTCGGCGCGCGCGTTGAAGTGCGGCACATCGACTGTGGCGCCAACGGCGAGACGCTGGCGGCGGAAGTTACCTTTATCGTCCACGCCACGCAGGGAGGGCACGGTGGAGGGATCGTCGAGGTGTCCGCGTCCGTGGATGCCACTGATGCTCACGCTGAGTTGCTTGACAGGGCGCAAAGTGAGGCGCGCCGCGATGTCCTTGAAACTGTTGCGGTCGCTCTTATTGCGCCCCTCGCCGTTCATTAGCGCAAGGTCGTAGGATACGCGTCCGTCCCAAGCGGTGCCGTAGATGGTAAGCCCCAGGTCGCGCCCCGCGCTGCCCGGCATCATTGTGGGGCTGGCGCCGATAATCATATAGTTGGTGGCGATGCTCGTTTGGGTGATGAGTTCAAGGCGCGATGGCGAGATGGGGTTCTCGATGGTGAAAGGTGTCTTGAATTGGCCAAGTTTGACGTTGAACCACGGCCGGACGCTGTAACTCGTCCAGTATTCATGCAGTGTGGCGCCTTTGGCGTCAAACATCAGGAAGGCGTTCCATCCTTTGATGATTTTGACGTTGGCCATCAAGATGATTTTGTTCACTTTGAACTCGTTGGTGGGATTGGCCGTGTCGTGGTATTCCCATCCGGCCATAGCGTATCCGCTGAATGTGAAGTGGCCAGCGATGTCGGTAGTCAGGCGGGTGAGGGCATTCTCGGTCGGTCGCTCGGCCGCGGCGGCGAGTGCCGTGGCGGCTGCCATTATCAAGATTAATCGTTTCATCATTTGGATTAGGTTACTTGAGGGCGTTGTCGACGGCTTTGGTGAGTTCCTCACCCTGCAGGCCGCGGAAGACGATTTTGCCTTGCGGGTCAATGAGCATGATGTGCGGAATACCGTTGACGCCGTAGAGGTCAGCGGGCTCGGTGAGTTTCTTGTCACCCACCATCACGTGCCACGGCAACTCCAGTTCTTGGATTGCCTTGAACGTGTCGTCCGGCTCGTCCCACACCGCCACGCCGACGATTTGCAGTTTGGCCTCATACTTTTGTAACAGCGCTTTGAGATTGGGCATCTCCCGGCGGCACGGGCCGCACCAACTGGCCCAGAAGTCAACAAGGGTGTACTTGCCGTCGCGTCCCACAAAGTCGCTCAGACGCTCCGCGCCGCCGCCACGCTCGATAGTGAAGTCGACAAACTTGCTGCCGGCCACGGTGCTCTCGGCGGTCTCAAGCGTTTTCAGCAACTTGACGATGCGTGGCGCGGTGCGGTACTCGGCCGGAACGGTGTCGAGCATCGCCTTGGCCTGGGCGAAGGTTGGCTCGCTGTACCAAATAACGTAGAAATAGAGAAACTTGCCGAGTGTGTTGTCGCGGTTTTCGGCGTAGGCCTTTTTGATCTCGACTAAAAAATCCTCTTCGGTCTCGCAGTTCTCAAACTCATCATTCAATGCCTTCAGGCGGTCGTTAAGGACGGTGCCGCCGGCGTTGCCCTCTTTATCGATGGTAATAACGCCCGGCTCGACAACCAGATCGATGCGGTTAAACATCGGCAGGTTGACAATGCGCGCCATGAAAGGCTTCTCCACCTTGGCCACGGGAATGTTGAGGACGCTATCGGTGATAATGGCTCGGGCAATGGTATCGCCCTCAACGTCCATGTTGACAAGAGCCACCTCAACGGGCTCCTTGACAGTGAATGGCAGGTTGGCTTGGATAGTGGCATCCGGCTTGTCGGTGCACGAGGTCATCATGCTCGCCGCGGCAAGCAGGGTTAGTAAAAACGAATGTTTCATTTTTTCAAATTTTGATAGATGATAGAGTGGATATTGCTGCGAGCACTCACGCGGCCAAAGGCGCGGTTATCACGTGTGGGACACACGCGGTTGCTCATAAAGATGTAAATCATGTCGTTGTCAGGGTCTACCCAGAAACTCGTGCCGGTGAAACCGGTGTGGCCGTAGACCGACGGGCCCGCCTCGGCGCAGGTGTTGCCGGCATCAGGATTGCCGATAACCGGTTTGTCGAAGCCTAAACCACGGTGACTGATAAAACTCTTCTCGGTAGTGAATGTTTTGACTGTTTTTTCGCTCAAGTACCGCTCGCCGCCGTAGGTGCCGCCGTTGAGCCACATCTGCAGCAACTTGGCGAGGTCGACCGCCGGCGAGAAAAGGCCTGCGTTGCCTTGTATACCCAATGAGAACGCACTCAGTTCGTCGTGAACATAGCCGTGTACGTGCTGTCGGCGCAGATATGTGTCCACCTCAGTGGGAACGATTTGGCTCAGCGGGAAATGGTCGGCAGCGCGGTAGCAGGTGCGCCACATACCCAACGGGGCGAAAAAATTATTGCGGTCAAAATTGTCGAGGCGCTCGCCGCTGATGCGCTGCATGGCATCGGCCAGCAGCGAGAAGTTGAGGCAACTGTAGCGGTAGCGCTTCTCAAGCAACTTCACGTTATAGATGCCGTCCATCACGGCGCGGTAAGTCGCCTGGCCGCCGTAGAGGTCACGTGCTATGGCGGTGGGGAAGTCGGCGGTGGGCACCGGTGAGAGGATGTCGGAACGCAGGCGGGCGTGGTCGTTGCCCCAGGCGCCATTCATCACCTTGATGTTGTGGGTGGTGTCGCGTTGTCCGGTGATCAGTCGTCCGCTATAAGTGGTGGTGTCCATCATCATCTCCCACATGCTCAGGCTTGGCGGCATACCGGTTTCGTGGAACAACAGTTCGCGGAAAGTTATGTGCCGCTTGTCGGGCCGCTGCAAGCCGGGGATATACTTCGATGCCTCATCGTCGAGGGCAAAGCCGCCATTGTCAAATACTTTCATGACGGCGCTGATGGTGCCGGTGGCTTTTGACACCGATGCCAGGTCGTAGATTGAGCCAGTTGTCACCGGTGTGGAGGCATCGGCGGCATGTCGCCCCCACGCGCCGTTGACGACCACCTTGCCGTGGCGTGCCACCAGCACTTGGCAACCGGGGAAGGCGCCCTGCTCGATGCCGTAGCGTGCCACCGAGTCGATTTGATGGAGCAGCCGGTTGTCGAAGCCCACTGCGGCCGGCGAGGCGAAGCCGAGGCGTGTGGCGGTGTAATGTGTGCCCGTGCCCACCCGCAGGGTCTTGCCACCGCCAACGGGGCGCACCGTCACGGGCAGCGTGCCGCGAGCCGCGTTGCCGGCGAAAATTGTCTGCACCGCCAGGTCAACGGCCACGGGGGCGGCGTCATAAGTCAGCACAAGGGCGCGCGCGTCGTGGAGCGCGCTGCCGTAGTGCCGTATGTTGTAAGGAGAGGCTGTCAGCACGAGCACCACGTCTTTGACGCGCGATGTGAAGTTGCGTGTCAGCACACGCGTGATTGCGTCATCATCGGTTGCCACGGCAATGACCGTAGTGAAGTCTCCACTCTTGAGCGTGGCGGCGGCAGCGTGCAGAGAAGCGTCGTCGCGCACATGCATCGACCGCTCCACGCGGGCATAATCACTCACGCGGCTGCCTACAACCGGTGATTGACGTCCGATGGTCACCACGGCAATCCTTTGACGCTCAAGGTGGCTCACGGGCAGAATGTCTTTTTCGTTCTTTGCGATAGTGATAGAGGCCGCTACCAACTCATCTTGCAGAGCGAGCGTCTCGGGTGTTTCGAGGCGTGCCTTCAGTCCTGTTGTGTCAATCGGCGCGGTGTCGCGTGTCAGCCCGAGCGCGTATTTGAAGCGCAGTTGCTTGCGGCAACTTGCGTCCACCTGTTCCTGCGTGACACGTCCGGCGGCGATTGCCTCCATCACGGCCTTGATGTCTTGCTCCACCTGTTCCGGCATGAGCAGCACATCGTTGCCGGCCACGAGTGCCTCGACTGCCGCACTGCCGCCTGCCGGCACAGCGTCAGCGGCCCCTCGCATGCCGAGGGCATCGGTGAAAATAAGTCCTTCGAAATTTAGTTCCCCTTGCAGCAAGTCTGTCACACAACGGCGGCTGAATGTTGTTGGCGCCACGTCCTTGTCGATGGCCGGCACGTTGAGGTGAGCCACCATCACTCCGCCGAGGCCCGCGTCAAAGTATCGGCGGAACGGCACTAACTCGCACGTGTTGAGTTCGCGCATCGACTTCTTGATTGTGGGCAGCATCTTGTGGCTGTCATCGCTGGTGGCGCCGTGGCCGGGGAAGTGCTTGGATACCGACAGCACTCCGCCGTCTTCCAGTCCGCGCGCGTATGCGGCCGCGTGGGCGGCGACGGCCTCGGGGCTCTCGCCAAACGAGCGGTTGTCGAGCGTTGGCTTCTCGGGCGTGTCGTTGACGTCCACCACCGGCGCGAAGTCCACATGGATGCCTAACAAGCGGCATTGCCGCGCTGTCTCACGTCCGTAAGCGTAGAGCAGTCTCTCGTCGGTGATGGCACCGAGCCGCAGGTTTTTGGCGAACGGTTTCAACTCGTGCAGGCGCATTGCCACGCCCCACTCTCCATCGATAGCCACCAGCACCGGCACTTGTGCCGTGGCACGCAGCCGGTTGGTTGCGGCCACCTGAGCAGAGATGGAACTCTCGTGGTAAATGACGCCGCCCACTCGCAATGTGCCAATCATCTTGTCTATAACCGCGTTGGTGGCGGCGTCGCCTCGCGGCGTGACAGCGACCATCATCAGTTGGGCGACACGTTGTTCGGGAGTGAGCGTGGCCATCACGCTATCCACCCAGCGCTCCATCGCGGCACTGTCGGCCGCGCGCAGCAGCGAGGGTGTCGTCGCTGTCATCGACAGCCATGATGCCACTGCTATTGCAAGAATTGAAATCCGTTTCATATAGTATTCAACGTAAGGATTTTAACATATAATATCCATTAATATCCATTAATATCTCTTGGAAAAAGTCAAATGATGTCACGATCGGGTGTCCATCACAGATAGTCGCAAGGCGATAATTAATGGATATTAATGGAAATTCGTGTGAAAAAACTTACTTTTTCACCATGCGAGGATTCTCGTCGGTGGTGAGGTGCTTGCCGGCTTTACCCATCTCGCGTGCATAGTTGATGATGTGGTCGCCGTACTTGACCTCGTCGGTGAAGATGACGTTGGCGCGGGTGAGCGGCGTCATGTAGTCGCCGCCGCCGCTCAGGTAGTTGATTGTAGCCACCTTATAGCGCTTTTTGGGGTCAATCTTCTTGCCTTTTAGTTTGGCGCTGGTCACCTTGCCGGCGGCGTTGAAGGTGACCGCCATGCCGCGGCTCAGGGCGTCGCCTCCACGGCCGGCCATCACGTCGAGGGCCTCAAGGAGGTCTTTGCCGCTGATGTCGAGCACCACGTAACGGTTGTCGAATGGGAACATTGACATGAGCAGCCCCTCGGTGACGGTGCCGCGTGGCATAGAGGTGCGGATGCCGCCCTTGTTCATAATCACAAGGTCAACATTCTTGATGCCGCTGATTTTGCCGATGATGTCAAGCGTGACGTCACACACCCAGTTCTGGCTGGCGTCGTTGCCGTTCTTCCACTCCATGTCGCTGAAGCACAACGGGTTGTTCATCAGTGAATCGACGCCGGCGCGGTAGTGGTTCAGCCAGTTGTCCATCGCGACATACTTGCGGGCCGCGTTGTCCCACTTGTCGTTCACGGCCTCGTGTTTATAACTGACCTTGCCGGTCTCGAGGTCGAGGTCATAGATGCCCACCATCTTGCCGCTCTTGCCGTTCTGTCCCACGACAATCAGCTTGCCGTCGGCGTTGGGAATGCGGTCAAACTCGCTGTCGGGTTTAATCACGGTGTGGCTGTGACCGCCCACGACCAGGTCGATGTAGTGGCTGCGGCGGATGATGGTCGTGTCGTTGGGCTCGGTGGGGTCGTAACTGTCGTAGCCGATATGACTAATCATCACAGCGTAGTCCACCTTTTGAACCTCCTTGAGGTATTTGGCGGTGGCGTCGGCCACATCACTGCTGAGCAGGTAGTGCATACCCTCATAGTTCTTCTCACCGATGAGGCCTTTGGGTGTGATATTGATGCCGAAGAAACCAACCTTCTTGTCGCCGAAGCGCATGATGCGGTAAGGCTGGAACATACCCTCAAGCGGCGTGCCGCTCATGTCGTAGTTGGCGCTCAGGCGCGTGGCCTTGACGTTCTTGTAGAACTTGGCCAGGCTCTCAAGGCCGTTGTCAAACTCATGGTTACCCAAAATTACCATGTCGTAGCCCAGGCTGTCCATCAAGGCATACTCCACCTCGCCCTCATAGAGCGTGAAAAAGACGGTGCCCTGCACGGCGTCGCCGGCGTGCACCACGACAGTGTTGCCCGGGTTGAGGGCGCGGTAGTGGTCGTAGATGGCGCGACGGCGCGCCACACCGCCCTGCCCGTCGCTGGCGGGCTCAATCTGGCTGTGGGTGTCGTTGACGGCCACAATGGTTACATGGTCGCCGGCCGGCGCCGCCAGCCACGCGGTCATGGCGAGCGCGGCCGCCATGATGGTTTTCATTGTCATTCTCATAAGTGTAAATCGCAGTCTTATTAAGGTTTATAAATAAAGGTTTGAGGTTTAGTGTTGAGGGGTTGAGCCTCGCGCTATCGCGCTCGGAGATAATGGCTTTGTTGTAGAGGCGGCGCCTGGGGGCGCGCCATGGCCAACATTCCCATTTGCGACAGCAAATGGCTCAACCTCTCAACTCTAAACCTCTCAACTGTTCATAGAGTTACTTGACAAGAATCTTGCGGCCCTTTACAACGTAGATGTTCGGCTCCATGTTGTTCACGTCGGCGGCGCGCACTCCGGTGGCCACACGCTGTCCCATCAGGTTGTAGACGTCCAACACCTCATCGGCTGCCGCTATGTCGGCGATGCCGGTAATCTCGTTGCTGTCCGTGTGACGGGTCTTGAGTTCATACTGCCCGGCACCGCTGGTGGTGACATAGCAACGGGTGGCATAGAACACCTTGTCGCCGTCCACGCTCGTGAAGCGGGCGTCACTGTTGTCAATGGCGAGGATGCCATACTTGCCGCGACCGTCGGTCTTGACCGCCGCGCCGCTCATAGTTACTTCCACACCCTCGGCGGTGGTGAATGAAAGCGGCGTGACATTGCTCGTCAACTCGGTTGTGAGGCTCAGTTTCTTGTTGCCGGTCTCTCCGGCGAAATAGAGGATGTAGGGGGCTCCGGCCTTGATGCCCTCGGCCTTGCAGTCGCTGAAGGAGAGGATAATCTCACGGCCGCTCTGCTCCACGGCCACCAGTCGCTCGAGGCGGTAGTCGGCACCGAGTGCCTGCTCGAGTTGGTCGGCGCTGACATCCATGGGCAAGCACAGTGTGTTCCACCCGGAAAGGATATAGCGGTTGACATCGACGGCGCAGGTTTGGCCTGCATACTTCTCGACCTGGGTGCCATTGTAGGTGCTCAGGTTAACACGCTTCTGTGCGGTGGCGCTCAGGCTGAGCGAGGCCACTGCTGCGATAAGTAACAATTTCTTCATAGTCAATATTATTTTAGAGAGTTAGTATTCGTCTGGCAAAAATAACAAAAAAACCTGTTTCCTGCAAGTGTGTGCCCCGAAAATTCGTTAAATTCGTTAAATTCGTTGCCCCTTTCTCAAGAATGTGTTACCTTTGTACCGTCAACACCTTGTATTGACGAATAACGAACGATGATAAAACTCTCTATGAGATACTGTATTTTAGCGATAATGGCGGTTGTGGCAATGGCTGTGAGTGCCGAGCCCACCGACACCCTGATGGTGTATAAATCGTGGCAAGCGGTGGCCGATGGACGTTGCGACATCCGTTTGGTTGACCCATACATTTATGTGGAATCGCCGTGGGAGGTATATTTCGATGGAGATCGCGACGACGTGAACCGCGCGCTCTACAATGACGCGGTGGCCGTTGCGCTCGGCGACTCGATTTGGATGATTAACACCGAGCGCCTCAAGCATCACTTTGACGGCAACTTGAGCGAACTGGCCGGCTACGCGCCGATGCTGTTTAACGACAAGGCAGTGATGATAGAACACGCCCGGCCCACGGCCTCGTTTTGGAACGATGACACGTTTACCGAGCCTGAGTTATATTGGGTAGACTTTGAACTCGGACATGTATTCAAACTCAACGACAAAACAATGAGTTCGTTGCTTGCGCCATATCATAACTTGCAGATGCGCTATGACGGCATGAAAGACCGCAAGAAGCAAGATGTTATCCGCTATTTTCTGGAACTTTACTTGCGTCGCATCGCGTTAGACCCCGAAGTGCCATATCTCGGTGAAATTGAGCGCTGACGACATTGTTTGGCACCATGAATGAGCGTGGCATTGTAATCAGGAGCACGGGCAGTTGGCAGGAAGTGCGTTTGCGTGACGGCCGCGAGGTGCAATGCAAAGTGAAGGGCACGATGCGGCTGATGGGACTGCGTTGTACCAACCCGGTGGCGGTGGGCGATGTGGTGGACTTGTCGTTGCGTGACGACGGCACAGCGCTGATAGCCGCTGTGGAGCCGCGTCGCAACTATGTGATTAGACGATCGAGCAACTTGTCGCGTGAGTTCCAGATTATCGGGGCAAACCTTGATTTGGCGTTGCTTGTGGTGTCGCTGTCGCAGCCGCTGACGAGCACCACGTTTATCGACCGTTTTTTAGCCACGTGTGAGGCTTACCGCGTGCCGGCCGCGATAGCCATAAACAAGGCCGATATGCTGCATGATGAGGAAGACGGCGACGAGTTGCTCGATGCTGTTGCCGGCCTGTACCGGACAATAGGTTACACAGTCATGGCCACGAGTACCGTGAGCGGCGAGGGTTTAGAGGAGTTGCGCGCTCTGCTGAGGGGCAAGACAACGTTGCTCAGCGGCAACTCCGGTGTGGGAAAGAGTTCGCTAATCAACGCGTTGGTGCCTGGTGTGGAGTTGCGCGTGGGTCGAGTGAGCGACGCTCACAACAAGGGCACCCATACGACGACCTTCAGTGAGATGATTGACTTGCCCGGCGGCGGTCATGTGATTGACACACCGGGAGTGAAGGGATTCGGCACGATTGACTTCGAGCGGACGCAGGTGGCGCATTACTTTCCCGAGATATTCGCCGCGGGCCGCAGTTGCCGCTATGGTGACTGTACCCACACCCATGAGCCCGGCTGTGCTGTGCTTGAAGCCGTGGAGCGCTCGCTGATAGCGCAAAGCCGCTATGCCAGTTACTTGAGCATTCTTGAGGACACCGCCTCGGCCGATGATAAATACCGCAAACCGTATTAGTGCGGTTTTCTGCCGCCTTCAAGCGAGAATTGATTGATGAGAATAGACCAACAACAAGGGGCGACACTATATGGTGCCGCCCCTGTGATGTGTGTGTCATATCAGTTGTTGAGTTGTTTGAGGAAATGGGTGGGGATGGGTGTCTCGAAGTCCATTGGCTCACCGGTGACTGGATGGTGGAATGCGAGTTTGATCGCATGGAGGCAAAGACGGCTGCCAGGGTCCTGTTGTGAGCCGTACTTTCCATCGCCAACGACAGGATGCCCGATGTCGGCCATATGGACGCGAATCTGGTTCTTGCGGCCGGTTGCCAGTCGCAACTCGACCAGCGTGCGGTTCTCGCCGCGTTCGAGCACTCGCCAGGCGGTGCTGGCAAACCGGTATCCCGGCCGCTCGACGGGCGAACTGACAACCGTCATCGATGAGGTGTCGCGCAGGTAACTTTCCACCTTGCCCTCGTCGTGCTCGATGACTCCATCCACCACGGCCACATAGCGGCGGTCAAACACGCGTTCGTGCCACCCGTCTTGTAACTGCCGCTGCACGTCCACACTCTTGGCGTACATCATCAAGCCGCTGGTGCGGCAGTCAAGGCGATGCACGACATGGGCGGTGCATCGTTGGCCGGTGGCCGCAAAGTGGCGGTCAAGCAGTGACTTCATGTTAAGACTGTTGCGCCCCACGCCCATTGAGAGCACGCCCGGTGCCTTGTCCACCACGACTATCCACCGATCCTCGTGGGCGATGGTGTAGTGTGGCGAGCGATCGGCCGGTGTGGCTTTGCCACGACGAATGACGATGGCATCGCCGGCCGTTACCGGTGTGTCAACGTGTGTTGCCGTGCGGCCGTTGACACTCACCGCGCCATGAGTGAGAAGCGACTTGGCCTTGTTGCGGCTGATGCCGTCAAGATGGCGCATCACTGTCTGCAGCAGTGTGCCGGTCTCGCGGGCAGTGAAAGCCGTGGCGCGGTCATTATCATGCGGCACTCGCGGATTGCTCTTTCTCATACTCAGTTGCCGAAAATGTGTTTCAGGCGAGCGAAGAGTTGTTTCTTAACGCTCTCGTTTGGTTTGGCGTGGCTGCCGCGAGACAAAGTCTCGATAGCCTTTCGCTCATCGCTGTCGAGTGCCTGGGGAATGTAGACCATCACGTTGATGACCAAGTCTCCGTTGCCGTATTGTTGCAAGTGCGGCAGCCCCTTGTTCTTGAGGCGTAGCACCGTGCCGGGCTGCGTGCCCGGTTCGATGGTGACGAGCAAACGGCTGTTGACGCCCGGCACCTCGACCTTTCCGCCGAGGGTGGCGGTGGCGATGTCAATCATCAAGTTGTAGACGAGGTCATCGTCCACGCGTCGCAGTTGGGCATCGGGTGCTTCCTCAATCTCGACATACAGGTCACCCGGGATGCCGCCGCCTCGTGGCTCGTCACCGTATCCCTGCTTGGGTATCTGCATACCGGCTTGCACACCGGCCGGAATCTTGACGTTGACGACATCCTCGGAACGCGTCAGTCCCGCGCCGCCGCACACAGGGCACTTCTCTTTGATGTGTTTGCCTGTGCCGCCGCATGTGTGGCACGTGGTCTGTTGCCGCATCATGCCGAGCATGGTGCGCACCACGCGCGTCTCCACGCCGTGGCCATGGCATGTGGGGCAAGTCTCGAGGGAAGTGCCGTCTTTGGCACCCGTGCCGCGGCAGGCTTGACATGAATGGCGGCGTGGTATCTTGAGGCTGCGCTCTGTGCCGGTCATAATCTCGGACAGCGATAATCTGAGGTGCACCAGCAAGTCCTTTCCCTTGCGTTGTTGCTGCCGTGGTGCATCGTCAAAGCCGTCAAAGCCTCCGAACCCGCCAAAGCCTCCGCCGAAGAATTGGCGCAGTATGTCGTTGATGTTTCCGGAGAAGTGGTAGCCTCCGCCGGCGCCGTCGTCAAAGGCCGCATGGCCGTATTGGTCATAACGGGCCCGCTTGTCGGGGTCACTGAGCACCTCGTAAGCCTCGGCTGCCTCCTTGAAGCGTTCCTCGGCTTGCTTGCGCTCGGCCTCGCTCTTGCCCTGCTGACGGTCCGGATGGAACTCAAGAGCCGCCTTATGATAGGCTTTTTTCAAGTCGGCCGCCGTGGCGTCGCGCTTGACGCCCAGCACCTCGTAGTAATCTCTTTTCTGTTGTGCCATAATGATTGCGATTGTTTAGTGTGCGGCCACATTGTGGCTGCACATCATTGTCCCACCACGACTTTGGCGTGACGCAGCACTTTGTCGTGGATCATATACCCCTTGGTGGTGGTGTCAACCACCTTGCCGCGCTGCTCGTCACTCGCGGCGGGGAACATAGTGATTGCCTCGTGCAACTCAGGGTCAAAGTCGGCACCGGTAGATTCGATTGCCGTCACACCTTGCTGCGAGAGGTACTTGACAAATTTCTCGTGAATGAGGTTGACACCCTCGCGCAGAGCATCCACATCTGTGGCGCTGTCCATTGCTTGGATGGCGCGCTCCACATCATCGATGACTGGCAGCAGCGCTTCCATCGCCTTAGACGCGCCATTCTTGATGAGTTCCTGTTTCTCTTTGAGGGTGCGCTTGCGGTAGTTGTCAAACTCGGCCATGAGCATGAGGTAAGCCCGCTTTTGCGCGGCAAGTTCTGCCGTGAGTTTCTCCTCAATGCTCAGTTCCGGAGCCTCGTCGTCTTGCGTTTCTTGAGAGCCTTCAGAGTTATTGGAATCCTCAATGTTTTCCGTTTCTTCGGGCTTCCTATTATCGTTAATGTCCTGCTCGTCCTGCTGCTGCAGGTCTTCAATATCTTCTTTTGCCATAGTCTTGTTTAATTTTCTTGCGTGACAACGGGCGGCGATACCTTGTGGCTCGCCAACCCTACATTATTATTACAAATAATGCTATTCAAAAAATGCGCCACTTCACATTTTCATGACAAAGGTGGCATGATTGTCAAGATGGCGTGCCGCGTCGTCTGCCACTTTGTCGCTATCAAAGAGGCCGAACACCGAGCAACCTGAGCCGCTCATGGCGGCGTAGGCCGCCCCATGTGCCAGCAAAGTGGCTTTCACCTCGGATAGCAGCGGGTGCACGGCCATCACGGTGGGCTCGAAGTCGTTTGTCACAGTGGCTTGCCAACCGGGTAGTGGCGCGGCGATGCGCTCTGATAGCGGAACCGCGGGCCGATGTGGTGTGACTCCCGCATAGGCCTCGCGTGTGGAAACATATACAGCCGGCGCGACCAATACCATCGTGAGGCCGGCGAGCGACACGTTGATGTCCGTCAGTTTGTCGCCGATGCCGGTGGCCAGCATTGGCCGGTTGTAGACAAAAAATGGACAGTCGGCTCCCAATCTCACGGCCAATAGAGCAATTTGATTGTGGTCAAGTCCGAGCGAGAACATCCGGTTGAGCATCAGTAGCGTAGCCGTGGCGTCGCTTGAGCCTCCACCCAGTCCGGCCCCATCGGGGATGTGTTTGTAGAGGTGCATCTCCACCGGCGGTACACCGTGCTCATCGCGCATCAACGCCCATGCGCGATACACGAGGTTCTTTTCCGGCGGGCAGTCCACTGTGCGGCCATGGCACATGAGCGTGGTGTCGCTATTGTCACGGGCCGGCACAATCTCGAGCGCGTCGTGGAGCGGGATGGGCATAAAAACAGTCTCGATGTCGTGATAGCCGTCGGCGCGGCGCTCCACGATGTCAAGACCGAGGTTGATTTTGGCGTTTGGAAACGTTATCATTTCACGACAACTTTGCGGGACCATTGGTCGCCGCACTTGACGATGTAGAAGCCCTTTGGCAACTCGGCCGTCACAGTGGAGTCGGCGGCGACTTTCACCACCTTGAGCAGTTGTCCGGTGATGGAGTAGACGCGGAATGTGGCCTCACGGCCTGCCGAGGCAAACACGATGCGCCCCACGCCGCCCTGCACGCTTGGTCCGGTAGAGACTTCCACGTGGTCGATGGCTTGAGGTCGTGTGTCACCCACAGCCTGCACGGAAACCGCCATGCCGGCCGCCGCCAATGCCAATATGAGCATCATTCGTTTCATTTCAGCCGCAAAATTACAATTTTTTCGTTAAAAAAGCAAGTGAATACACAATTTACCGCATTATTTAACGTTATTTGCATTTCCTTATGCGTTAATTTAGACTGCGGGCATAGTAAATGGTTTACTCCGGCGGCAGACGATCAGTGGTGTTGGCGCTCGCGGCGCATATTCTTGATAATGTGACTGACGACTCCCCAAACCGTGAAGTCGCGGTCCTCGCCGATGAACATTTCCGGATAGTCCTTGTTGGCCGGTGTGAGGTAGAGGCCATCTGGTCTGATGGAGATGCGCTTGACGGTGAAGTCGCCGTCAATGAAGCAGACAGCAATTGAGCCATCGGAGGGCTCAATGGAGCGGTCGATAATGAGCAGGTCGCCGTCGTTGATGCCGGCATCGACCATTGAGTTGCCGATGGCGCGAGCGCAGAATGTTGCCGCGGGATTACTGATGAGTTCGCGGTTTAGGTCGATGGCATCGCCATAACTGCCTTGCGCCGGACTGGGAAAGCCGGCTTGGATGCGGCTCTCAAAGAATAGCAGAGAGAGATGCTCGCTGTCTTCGATATCGTGAATTTCAATCATTGCCGTTTGGTTTAATCGTTTTTGCGGCACTGTGAGGCCGTGTCGCCCGCGTCACTGTTTGCTATAGATGCTTCTAAGGCTATAAGAGAGCGCTTGATGTCGATGCCGGCGGTGTACCCGCCGATTGAGCCGTCGCTGTTGATGACGCGGTGGCACGGCACGATGACGCAAAGCGGGTTGGACGCGTTGGCTTGGGCTACGGCACGCGCGGCGTCGTGGTTGCCGATAGCCTCGGCTTGTTGTGAATATGAGCGCGTTTGCCCATAAGGAATCGACATCAAGAAACGCCATGCCGCGATCTGGAAGTCGGTGCCGTGGAGGTCAAGCGGCAGGTCAAACACCTGCCTCTTGCCGTCAAAGTATTCCTTCAGTTGTGCTGTTGCGCGGCTCAATAGGGGAGTGTTGCCGGCCACGGGATTGAGTGAGAGACGCTTGGCCAGCGCATAGACCTTGTCATCGCGGTTGCCGAACAGTGATAACGCGAGTCCTGTGGTAGTGGCGGCGATGGTCATCTCGCCGGCCGGCGTGTCGATGGTGATATGGCGCAACTGGCCGGCAGCCACCGGAACTATGTTCAGTTCGGCTGCGCGTCTCATCATCAACTCATGGGCCTGGGCATAGTTGTTGCCGATGAGACCGTCGAGAATGGCGTCCTTGATGACATCCTTGATGAGGCCCACCTCGCGGCAGGGAGTGAGACCGAATGTTTCCATGACCTCTGTGCCGTCGACAGGCGGCTGGAAGTTGCGGATGCGGTCTTTCTGCTCGATGTCGACAAGTTTCTGCCGCACGAGTTTGAAGTTATCGCGGAAGCGTTGCACTTTCTCACGGTTGCGGCTGGTGATGTCGGCGGTGCATAGCGTCATCAAATCATCGATGTCGTCGCCGGCCTCAAAGAGGAGGCGGCGCACGGCGCTGTCGGTGACCTCGTCCTCAACCAGGGCGATGGGGCGCATGTGTAGCCCCACGAGTTTTTTGACGTAGCGCAACGGTTCGGCAAGTGGTAACTTGAAACGTTTGAAGATGGCCGGTACCATTTTCTCGCCTATGAAATTGTGGTTGTGGAATGTCCAGCCGTCGTTGGGGTCCCACCGCTTGCTGGCCGGCTTGCCGATGTCATGTAGCAGCGCGGCCCACCGTAGCCATAGGTTGTCACTATTGGCGGCGACGTTGTCAAGCACCTGCAACGTGTGCAGGAAGTTGTCCTTGTGGCCGCGGCCATGACTGTTGTCCACACCCTTGAGCGCGGCGAGTTCGGGAAAGATGCGTTGGAGCAGTCCGGTGCGGTCCAGCAACAAGAAGCCTCGTGAAGGCTCAGGCGAGAGCATGATTTTATTGAGTTCGGTGGTGATGCGCTCCACGGTGATGATGTCGATGCGTGAGGCGTTGCGGGTGAGGGCATCAAGAGTGTCGTGGTGGATGTCGAATTGCAACTGTGTGGCAAAGCGCACAGCGCGCAACATCCGCAATGGATCGTCGCTGAAGGTGATGTCCGGGTCTAATGGGGTGCGGATAATGCGCCGCTGCAGGTCGCCGATGCCGTCAAATGGGTCGAGTAGCGTGCCGAAGTTATGTTTGTTGAGCGAGACGGCCATGGCGTTGATGGAGAAGTCGCGGCGGCGCTGGTCGTCATCGAGCGTGCCGTCCTCCACGATGGGATTGCGGCTCTCGCGGTGGTAACTCTCGCGACGCGCGCCCACGAATTCCAGTTCCCACTTGCCGCTGCGCACCTGCGCTGTGCCGTAGTTGCGGTAGACGGCTATCGAGCAGCGTTTGCGCCCGATGCGTGCCGCGACGGCCTGGGCCAACTCAATGCCACTGCCCACAGTGACAAAGTCCATATCGTCGCTCGGGCGGCGCAGCAACAGGTCACGGACGTAGCCCCCGACAACGTAGCACTCGCGGCTCATACCGTCGGCCACCTCGCCGACAAGGTGCAGGATTGGCAGGTTGACGCCGCGGGTTATATTATCAAGGTTGATATTCATCAAAATGTGGTATTGTAATAAAATAATGTGCGAAATTACAAACTTTTCCAAAAACAGACAAATTATGCCCCCTAAATCGCAAAATCGCGGGGCTGCGAAATGTGGCCCGGAATTTTCGGAGAGAAATCACTGTTTTCGGGAATTTCACGGCAGAAAAGCGGACGGTTGCGGCATTTAGGAAGCGGAAAATTTGTGTGAAAGGCAAATACGTTGTAATTTTGCGGGGCGGACCTCCATTAAGTGTCGCGCAATGGAACTCAAGGAGGTTATGTGCGATGAATTATTTATAATACCGATAATGGGTTCAAAACAATGAAGAAGTTTTTCACTTGGGTGATGGCTGCGTTGGGTCTCACCACCGCCTGTGGCGGTCAGAATTTTGAGAATACTGATGTGAAGGGCTTTGCGGCGCTGATTGACAGTGGCGGTGTCGCGCTGCTTGATGTGCGCACGGCCGGTGAGTATGCCGAGGGGCATCTTGCCGGGGCCGTCAATGTTGATGTCAACGCCGATGACTTTGTGGCTCTCGCCGACAGTGTGCTGCCGGCCGGCGCCACGGTGGCCGTCTATTGCCGCAGCGGCCGCCGTTCGGCAACCGCCGCCTCTCTACTTGCGGCCAAGGGGCGCCGCGTGGTGAACCTGCGAGGTGGTATTCTCGCCTGGCAGGGCGCCGGACGGCCTGTCACCACAGCCGCCGCCGACCCTTACGAGACCGACACGTTCACGACACCCGGCGGTAAGCCGGTGACGCTGCACGCGCTGATGCACGGCAGCGTCCGTATTACGGCCGGCGATGTGGAAATCTACGTTGACCCGGTCACGCGCCTTGGCGACCGCACGGTCGACTTCGCCGCGTTGCCCAAGGCCGACTATATCCTCGTCACCCATGAGCATGGCGACCACTACGACCCGGCGGCCATCGAGACCTTGTCGAAACAGGGCACACGCCTGATTACTAATGCCCGTGTGGCCGGAATGCTCGGTCGCGGCGAGGTGACGGCCAACGGCGGCACGCTGCGGCTGAACGCGTTTATCGCCCTTGAGGCCGTGCCGGCCTACAACACCACCGAGGGTCACCTGCAGTACCATCCGCGCGGTCGCGACAACGGCTTTGTGCTCGACGTCGATGGGCTGCGTCTGTACCTTGCCGGCGACACCGAGGACATTCCCGAGATGGCGTCGCTGGGCCGGATAGACATCGCTTGGCTGCCCTGCAACCAGCCCTACACGATGACTGTGGAGCAGTTGTTGCGCGCCGCGCGCGTGGTGAAGCCGCGTGTACTCTTCCCTTACCACTATGGCCAGACTGACGTCAGCGGCATTCCCGCGGCACTCGCCGCCGACGGCATCGACGTGCGCGTGCGGCACTACGAGTGACGCGGCGTTGTCGCCGACCGCAAACGGCCAGGCCAAGGCCAGGCCCTACTTAGGGCGGGTGTACGAGACTTCGTCTCGCAATACACAACTCTTTTCCGGTGTCTGAAGGGTGAGCTCATTCCTTCATTTCGTCCGAAAAAATGTGGAAAAATGCTGTGATTTCGTCCGAAAAAATGTAATTTTGTGATTAAATACTTCGGTAAAAAATGAAAAAGTGCTATAAATAATGTTTCGCGTCTATTGTCGTCAATAACGACGTCTATTTTCGTCAATTTTTTTATTTTAGACGTGAATTGACGTTGTCATAGACGCGAATAGACGCAAACCAAGAAAATTACCGAACTATTGGTGATTAATATACGTCCTAAATGTTAATGAGATATCCAATAACTTTTACTCACTTAAAAATCCTTAAGACATGAAAAAACTATTTTGCCTGCTGGCTCTCGCGTTTGGGTTGACGGCCGCTGCCCAAAGCGATGACGACGCGTTCTTCTTCAAGCGCGCCACACTGTTGGACTATGTCTCCGAGCAAGAGTGGACGCTCAAGTCTCCGGCGACTGTTCGTGACGACGGCAGGTTGCCGGAATTTTTCAGCGTCGAGAATGTGCGCGCCGCAGCGGGTGGCGATGCCATAGCGCCTGTCACCATATCGTTCGCTCTCAATCCGGAGACGATGGCGATGCTCGTGATGGTGGCTAACGACAACGACACGTGGTACCACCACATCTTCAACTCCGGCATGGACCATATCGTCTACGCCTACGACTTGAGCGAGATGCGCGAGGTGTCGCTCGCGGCTGTTGAGCCCGATGGCACCAAGCGTTGGATCTCTATTCCCAATCCGGATTTCGGTGGCGGTCGAGCCACCCACTTTGTCGTTCATCGCCCGATGAGCCTCGCTGAAGATGAGCCGTTATTGCTCTACCTCACTCATGATCAGTTTGTGGCTCTCACCGACTTCCTGGGGTCGCTTGGCGAGGTGAACTATATCAACGCTATGCCCTACGGTCCCGACTGACGTTTGCCGCTGTGTCCGCGCCGTTAAGACCTCGCGTTCTGTTCAGGATTTTGAGATTTCGGTAAAAAAGTGCGGAAAAGATTTTGAGATTTTGGTGATTTTATGTAAGTATGAGTCGTTAATTTCTCATTTTTCCGGCGTCTGATGGAGGACGAGGCGTGCTTCGTCCCTGCAGGCGTTGAGAGTCAATGATATTCTGGGTTACTTGAGGTGGTTGATGGCTTCGTTGAGGAGGCCTTTGAGGAAGTCGTCGTCGGTGCACTTTTGCAGGTCTTTGATGCTCTTGCGGCACAGGGCGCGTTCACCGTCGGAGAGTTGGGCGTCTTGGGCTGTCTTGCAAAGTTTGAGTATCGCTGTGGCGTAAGAGGTGGCGGAACTGCTGCCGCGTGAGGCGGCGCGCTTGAAGGCGTTGCGGTAGTGGTTGAATGCGGTGAGCCACTCCACGTCATCGCGTGGGTCGTCGATGCTGTCGTCGCCCGGTATTCTCAAAGCGCTCAAACCTTTCAGCCCTTTGAGGTCCCTCAAAAGCCCTTTGAGGTTCCTCAAACTGTCGAGGCCAATGAGCATAGTGCGCACGGTCGTGGTGTCGTCGGCCAGGCTGGCGAGGTCTCCGAGCGAGAAGTCGGGCGTGAGCAACTGAATGTTGCTGCGTGAGGCGGTGGGTTTGGGCGCGTAGGTCTTGATGACGCGCCCCTTGATGTCATCGCCGGCGCCTTGCCACTCCATCACGTAGCAATATCGGTAGTCGGTCGCGTCGTGGTCTTTGTCCAAGACGCTGAGCAGCACGTAGTTGTCGTGCCTGTTCTTGCCGATGACCTCATAGTCGGTTTTGTCGAAAAAGATTGAGTAAGACTGTCGGTCGTCGCCGGCGATGTGTCGCACGTAGTTGTAGGCGCCATCACGGTCTTTATCAAAGGCGTCGAGCAGACGGTTGACCGCTGTCGCGGCCTTGTCGCCGCTGTGTAGGCGGTAAATCTCGAGCAGTCCCACACGCCTGTCTCCCTCGTTGCTGAAGTTGCAGCGTTGTATGGTGATAGCACCCTCGCTCTTGAGTGCGTCAATCTCGGCCTCGATGTGGCTCTGTGCCGTGGCGCAGAGAGTCCACACGGCAGCGGCAATCAGGAAGAATAACTGTTTCATAGTCATATATAAGGATAAAAATTCATTATTGGCAGGGGAGCGACACGCTGACCCATCCGGCTTGTTGCATGGGGTCGTTTTGTCGCACTTGGATGAGTTGCCGCTCGAGTTCGATTTGTTCGGCGATATATTCGCTCTCGGCGAGTTCGAGCGTGGCGACGGTGCGCGCGACCTCGGCGCTATCGTCACGTGACATTGTCGTGGCCGCGTGGTGGAAGTGTTGGGTGGCGGCGCGGGTGCGTGGCTTGGGCTTGACTTTTGGAGCGCTCTGTTCCACGGGTCGCTCGGCCGGTAATGCCGGTCGCTCAATGACGGATACGGTGTCGATGGGCTGAGAGATTGCGATTGGCGCCTGCTGTAGGCCGGCGGTTGTCGGCCGTGATGTGAGCAGCATTGTTGCCGATGCAATCGCCGCGGCAACAATGGCTGCGGCCGCCGCGCGCCACCACCAGGCCCGACGATGCGCCGGTGCCGTCGCCTCGGTTTTTAACGGCATACCTTCGTCAAAGAAGGCAAACATCCGTTGGTAGGGTCTCAGGCTGTCGTCAACGTCGTGGTCGCGTAGCCATCGGCCGAGGTATCGTTCCTCGTCCAGAGTGCTCTCGCCGTCCATGAACCGTTGGATAAGTTCCTCGATGTGTTTTCGCTCGTTATCCATAGTCTTATTTCTCATTATCCTGTTGATATTGTGCTAATAACCACTTGCGCGCCCTTGACAGCAGCACTCTTGCCGAGGTGGTGCCGATGCCCAGTAGGGCGGCAATCTCGTCATAACTGCGTCCCTCCACCTGCCTCATGATCAGCACTTGGTGCTGGCGTTGTGGCAGTTGTGCCAGGCGGTGCAGCAGTTGTTGTTTTTCTTGCTTGCCGATGAGTTCCACGTCGGCGTCATTGTCGACAATCGGCAGTTCGGCAGAGGCTTGGTCGAGGCTCAACAACTGTTTGCGCCGTGTCGCGTCGATAGCCAGATGTCGCGCGATGACGTTCACCAGGGCGTCTATGGAGCGGTAGCCGTCGAGTTCGTGGCGCATTGCCCATAGTTTGAGGAGGGTATCCTGGGCAACATCATCGGCGCCATCGGCGTCGACGCCTACCGACAGCGCGGTGCGGTATGACCGTTGCCGCCATCGTTTGGCCTGTTGCTCGAATTGCTCTTTGTCCATGCTGATAGTCGTTCGTCTTTATCATAATAACGAAAGAGCGCGCGAAATGTAAACGCTATTCGGGAAAAAGTTTTGAAGGGTCGGCGCGTGGGCGCGCGGCATGGCCAACCGCTGGCGGCGTGGTGCTGTCAAGAGGTCCCGACTGAGGGTATAGGGTTGCCTGTGGTGTGGTTTTCAATATTAGTTTGCTTTACAAGAAGGCTGCGAGAGGGGGCATAATCAACGTTGGTTGCAGACTATCACCTGTCATCGCGACAAGGGGTGGCGGTCGCAGTGGGGGCATAGGCCTTTGACGACGTACTCGGCCTCGAGGGGGCGGAAGCCGGCGGGCAGGGGCACCTCGGGGATAGGCACGTCGGTGAGGCAGAAGGTGCGGTGACAGTTGGTGCATGTGACGTGGACGTGTCCGCCGCAGTGGCGCGTGTCGGCCATAGGGCAGACGCAGTACTTCTGTGAGCCGCTGCCGTCGTCGATGTCGTGGAGCAGGTGGGCCTCGACAAGGAGAGTGAGGGTGCGGAAGAGCGTTGAGCGATCTACGGTGGGTAACGCTTGCTCGAGGTCGGCCAGGCTGAACGCGTCAGTGAATCGTTGCCTGACTTCGCGCCAAATCAATAGCCTGACGGCAGTAACCCTTATGCCCGCTTGCTGGAGCGTCTTCTCGTCGTCGTTTATAGTCATAATTGTTAACGTCTGTTAAATATTACATTCGTGTTAAACCAAAGTCCGGTTCAATAGTCAAAAGGGTGTAATAACGCTTCAAACAATAGTAACACTGACTTATTCGTAATAAAACAATCTTTTGGAAATCGCGCCTGTCATGCTGTCGACAGCACATCGGGCCGCAACAAGATACGCCTCGCTCCGCTATCGGGAGCGGGGCTATTTTGTTTCGTTGTAGCATGACAATTCCTTGAGAGCCGTCGCGTGCCAGTCGAACGATGGCGGCAGTGGCGCGGCGGTAGCCTCGCCGCGCAGCAGCCTCGCCGCAAGGCGCGCCATGCCGGTGGGAATATTACCATCGACATCTACACACCACTCGTCGCCGACGACCTCCGCGCAGCCTCCCACGCGTGTTGCCACCACCGCCGTGCCGCAAGAGAGGGCTTCCACGGCAACCAGCGGCAGCCCTTCCATGATGCTGGGCAGCACCAGCAGGTCGGCGCAACTCATCAGTCGCGGCATGTCGCCGGGGTCAACGGCTCCCCACATTCGCCAATCGAGCGGTGTGGCCGTGAGCCGTCGGTGCAGTTCGCCGTACAGTGGGCCATCGCCCACGACCCATAGCGTGACCGCCATGCCGGCCTGTTGCTCAATTTTTGCCGCAATCTCCGGCAGCAACATCACGTTTTTGCCCTCGACGAGGCGTCCCACAAATGCCACAACCCGTTGCCCGGGACGTAGGCCCATTTGGCGGCGCCATTGCGCCAGTTGCTCGTTGTCATATCGGTGGAAGTCCGGCGCGGCACCGTTGTGCAGGGTCATCGTGAGGCACGCCGGGCACAGGGCGCGCGCCACGCTTGCCATGGCGTCGCTCACGGTGAAGTTGCACGTTGCCGCGGCGAGCACGCCGGCCGTAAGGCGTTTCACCATGGCGTCGTGCCAGGGGTCGGTGTTAATGCTCGAGCCATGCCACGTCACGAAGAGTCGGGCGCCGCTGAGTTTTGCCGCCTCTCGGGCGGCGACTGCAGGCAGCAGGTCGTGTGCGCTCAAGATGTCGTAGTTTGACAATTTTCGAGCCACCTCCTCGCGGCAGTAGCGGATATAGTCGCGCGGTTGGCGGCCCAAGCGGTGCAGCACGGCATCCAAGAGAGAGCGGTCGTGTCCAATGACGTGAAGAGTCTCGCCGTCGACAGAGAGAGAGAGGCCGTCGTCGCCTGCCGCACTCTTCTGTCGGGCAAGGCAGCGCTTGAGACGGTTGGCGCCCAGTTGCAGCATAAACACGTCAAGCGTCCATCCCTCGGGAAGAATCTCCCGGAGGTGCCTCACTCTGTTCATCACCGCGTTGAACACGCCGTAGCGCGCCTGAACGCGTCCCTCGAAAATTACAGCAATCCGCGCCATCTTGTTTAGCAATAGAACTCTTAGAAGTCTAATAAATCTTAGAGATATTAGAACCGTGGCTGCTAATAGTTCTTGTTGAGGCGGCTGCCGGGGAAGTAATGGGCGAGGATTTTGTCGTAGGGGATGCCTTGAGCACCCATCACGGCGGCGCCGATTTGGCAGAGGCCCACGCCGTGTCCCCAACCGGCTCCGTGCAGCGTGAATGTCGTGGGGTAGCCCTCGGCGTCGGGGTCGCCGTACTCGACGACAAAGGCCGAACTGTAGAGGCAACTCTCGCTCAAGGCGTAACGGATGGCGAGTTCCTTGCCGATGACGCGCGTTGACTTCTCGCCAACGACGCGCAACTTCCACAGGCGCCCCGATGTGCCACGCGCCACCGGCTCGAGGGCGCGGATGCGGCCGTAGTCGATGCCGGTGCGGCGGCGGATCAGGTCTGCCAGTTCGGTCGCGGTGTATTTCACCGTCCAGCGGTAAAAGTCGGTGGTCTCCTGGTCGTAGTCGTTGAGCACCTGTGAGAGGATAGCCGGGTCATGGGTGTTGCAATAGGCCGGCGGCGCGCTCAAGATCCACCGGCGCGCGTTGTCTTCGATTGTCAGGTCGGGGAAGTGTGTGGCGTCCGGAGAGTCGGCGCGCGCCACGAGGTAGTGCTTGTGCTCTGGCTGCCAGCAGTATTCAAACTGTTCCATCACTCCGCCGCACGACTTGGAGAATCGCGCGTCACACAGGTCGCCGTTCTCGTCGATGAGTACTTGGCCGCGCGTGGCATCGATGGCCTCGCTCACAGCCTGTGTGCCGGCTCGCGTGATGCCTTGATAGCGCTGGCAGTGGTCGTCGGCGCATACGTCAAAATTCTCGTGGTCGTCGTGGTCCCACCAGCGGAGGCCTTCATCATCGGCGGGTTCAGTCCCTCCTTCTTCAGGAGGGGGTGGGGGGAGGACTTGCATCTGCGCCAACAGCCAACTGCGCGAGATTACCGCGTGTGCTTTCAGCAACTCAATCGATGAGGTTGCACTCATCTCGCTGCTGATGACGCTCTTGAGGTAGTCCTCAACGTGGATGATATTGATAGCGGTCACCTCGCCGTCGCGCTCGCTAATCACTTGTAGGCCGCCTTGGAAAGTCTGGTCCTCATCGCGCTTCCAGTGGAAACTCACTCCAATGGTCACATCGCGCAGGGTGAAAGACGAGTTGTTGTCAACCGGCAGCAAGAGTATCATGTCCTTCGCCTTGCCGCCATCGAGGTTGATGCCGCCCGGCGCGGCCGTTAGCCGCACGTCGCAGAACTCGTAGTACAGCCCGTCGCTGTCGATATAGCGGCCGTTGACGCGCACTCGGATTTCCGGTCGGCTCATAATGCCCACGCGCACGCGCGGCGCGGCAATCACATTGTCGATATTGTCTTGTGGTCCCATATTGTTTGTTTTTTCCTATTAAAACGGAAAAATCAAGAAATAATTACATTGGAGACCATGATATATAACAAAGGTTTCTCTAATATTCTTCCTCATGAAAAACCAACTCATATGGGTCACCTGTAAAAACCTGTGTTTGATATGCCTTGACGTCACCACATCTCACCATCGAAGTGAAGTTGAGCGCAAGGCATATCGGACACAGGTTTTTACAAGTGACCCGAAATATTTTGCGGATTTTACGTGAGAAAAATAGACGTAAATAGACGTGAATAGACGAGAGTGCGGATAGTTACGGATGGCGCGCGCGAGTTCACAGGGGGGCGGAGATTTCGGCGTAGGCTTGGCGAAGTTGGTCGGCGGTGACGGCGTCGAAGTCTTCGCGGCGCGGCAGTGTCACCAGTCCCATGAGGTCGATGACACCCGGCGACCACAGCAACTGTCCGGGGCCGGTGCCGAAACACGATGGTCGGTGCCGCCGGCGTGGCACGATTACGACCACGGGTTCGCTCTCGCCCGTCGGTGACCATGCCATCGCGTTTAGCATCGGTTCCAGTGTTTTGTCGTCATTTGGCAATTCGGTGATGGCTTTTGAAACGCGTTGGGCGTGGTTGTCGCCGCCTTTAATCACGAGACAGGGTAGTGGTAGCATGGTGTGGCTGCACAGCGTGCCGCCGGCGATGTCCTCGCCGGAGATAACCACACTGCCCAGTGGCACCTTGGCCAGCGGCATCGCTTGCAGGTGTAGATGCCACGGGATGGAGGCGCCGCAGCGCGGTCCGTTATAGGTCACGACATAGCCCGGCAACTCGCGCGTGAGTTGCAGCATATCGACAATCACGTCAGTGGTGAGGCGTTGTGGCTCGTGTCGCTCGCTGACGATGGTGTAGTGACCCTCCACAATCGGATAGGGATTGACGAGTACTTGCCAACTTCCCCCATGTCGCCAGGTGACGGGGCGTTGCTCTGGCGGCCGGTTGTGTGGGCATAGCATGCAGTGGTCAGGCGAGCCGTCGCGATGCGCGGCCTCCATAGTGACGCGCGCCGTGGTGGAAATGATGCGCGCGGGGTTGTCGCGCACGATGAGTGTGTGGCCGTCCACGTCAAGGCGCCGCTCGCCTTGAGAGCGCATTCGCTCAACGCGCCCGGCAAATTCCGGCCATTGCCGGAGTTGCTCCTCCATCAGCCGCTCGATTTCCTCCTTGAGTCTACCCATAATCATAGAATTTTGTCGGTATCGCAAAGGTAAGAAAAAAGTAATAATTAGCCAAACGAAGGTGAAAAAATGTCGTTTTGGCCGATTATAATTTATATTTAGCCAAAATAGAGTATTTGAGGGGTGTTCTGGCAGATAATAACTGATTTGAGGCGAAAATTTGGTTGTTTGATTATTTTGTCTTAAATTTGCAATCATCATATATAAATTCCTTAACCTCCGCGTCATGAAACGACTGATAATTACTTTGACAACCGCTTTAACCATGCTGACTATGAGCGCATTTGACTCTATGCCCGCGGGCGAACTGCGTTCGCTCACGTTCCGCGTATCCGGCGGAATGATGCCGTTTGACCACGAATATCTCCACCTGCGGATTGATGCCGATGGCGTTCGTCGCCTCACTGTGAACGGCACCTCGCCCGGCGAGGAAATCACATTTGAGGTGGCCGACAGCGTCTTCACGCGTTGTCGTGACATTATCGAGCAGACCGGCCTCTACAAATCCAAAGGCTACTACCAGCCGGAGTTCATCATCCACGATGCTCCGTCCAACAATTTTTCCGCCAAAATCGTCAACCCGGCTACCGGCAAATATGTCTATATCGAGGCGTCCGGCTTCTATCCCCGTGAGATCGGCAAGGGCATCAGCGCCGTGTGTGACTACCTTCATCCTCTCGTGGGCGACCGCAAGGCGATGGGGCACCTCGACCGTGTCAAGGATGCCGATGTGCCGTCGGACCTCGTATTCACCGACGGCTCGTTTGCCTATGCCGTTGCCGGAGGCGACATCAGTGACCTTTACCGTCGCTGCAGCGCAATGATCGGCGAGGAGGATTTCCACAAGCCCTCATGGAGTTCGCAGTATAGCAAAGACAACAACGGTGACTATTATCTTGTCGTGCACTGCTATAGCAAGGAGTTCCACTCGGTGTTTGTGCCGGAGAGGATTAACCCGTCGGATCCTATTCTGCCGCTGATGCAAGGTCGATATACCGCGCCTGACGGCCGCCTGTGGCTCATCACGCGCGACGGAATGCTCAAGCACGGTGAGCAAGAAGCCGGTACGCCCGTTAAATTCCTCCCTGCCGAGGCGGGGATGACCGGCAAAATAGTGAAGATGGATGGTGTTGTCTATCGCCTGATGCTCACCGATGACGGCCTGAACCTCTACCGCCGCACCAAGCGGGGTAAGTACGCCGCCGAGCCGCTGCGCCTGATGATGGACGTGAGCGCCGACAACGAGGCCGGAGTGCCCGGGCGCTGGCATGTGGCCGCGCTCTATCCGTTGCAGCACGCCACGCTGGCGTTGCTGCCGCGCGATGTGCTCAATATCCTTGTGTGTGAGGCGGACGCTCGCGCCACGTCAACCTTTCGAGACAACGAGACGCGGCAATACTTCCTCTCCAAGAGTTGGTATAAGCCCGATCGCCTCGAGCGTCGCAACTTCGCTACATCCGACACTGAGCAGGTCAACGCCCGCGCCGCCTATTTCTTCTTCAGCAAGCCCAACGGCGAAGGATACCCCTACGAGTAGACCCTTGCCGTTCTAATGGAGAGGGAGAGGACAATCAAATACAACTAATGACAATTTTTTTTGACTTCGAGTTCAAAATAATCTTGTTCTTGATTGTATTTGATTGTCTTTAATTTATTGTTTATTGATGGATCGCAGGGCGAAGAGCATGGCGTCGAGGTGGGCACCGGTGGTGGCCCAACTGGTGACGAAGCGGTAGATGGCGTTGTTGCCATCGATGCGTTCCCATAGTTCGAACGCGATTTTGTTGGCCAAGTTGGCTGCCTGCTCGTCGCTAAGCACGACAAACTGTTGATTTGTGTCACTATCCAACAACTGCAGGCCGGCGTATAGCATCATTTTGCGCAGGCGCATGGCCATGTCGACAGCATGGCGCCCCACGCGCAGGTAAAGTCCATCGGCGAACAAGCGGTCGAACTGCACACCCACCACGCGGCTCTTGGCCAAAAGCGCGCCACGGCGCTTGATGTGGGTGAAGAAGCCTCTCGGCTCGTTGCCGGCGGGAAACACCACCGCCTCGCCACACAGCGCGCCACACTTTGTGCCGCCGATGTAGAACACATCGCAGTGAGCGGCCAGCCACGCCATGTCGTAGTCGCAACTTTCCGCCGCCAAGCCGTAGGCCAGGCGCGCTCCGTCCACATATAGTTTCACGCTGTGGCTCCGGCATACGTTGTAAATCGCCTCGATTTCCGCCGCTTGATAGGTTGCGCCAAGTTCGGTCGGCACGGTGATGTATACCACGCCCGGAGCCACCATGTGGGTGCGGTTCGGGTCGGCCTCGTGTGCGGCCAAGAGTTTCTCAAGGTCAGAGGCGCGCATCTTGCCGTGCTCGTGAGGCAGAGTGAGTATTTTGTGGCCGGTGGTCTCCACTGCGCCGGCCTCATGCACGTTGATGTGGGCTGTCTCGACAGCCACCACACCTTCTCCAGGTGCCAATATCGCGTCAAGCGTCACGGCGTTGGTTTGCGTGCCACCGGCGAGGAAGTAAACACTTGCCTGCGGCTGACAACACTCGCGACGTATGTGCTCTCTCGCGCTCTCGCTCCAGCGGTCGTCGCCGTAACTGGCGCTCATCTCGCCGTTGGTGTCAATCAGGTGTTGCAGCACCTCGGGACACGCCCCGTTGTTGTAGTCGCTCTCGAATGAAACTTTCATTAATTTTGAATTAAAGGTTTACCGTTTACCGTTTACCGCTGAGCAAAACGACAACGTATGGTAAACGGTAAACGGTCAACAGTCAACGGTCAACTTTTCAGTTTAAAAAAAATTCTTGCCCTGAGGTGGGTCGTGCCTTCGGCGTCGTCAAGTTGCGCTTTGACATCGTTTGCCTCGCTCTCGTCAAGTTTCACGTGCAAGTTGGTGCCGTAGCGTGTTTCGCTGGTGAAAGCCAACTCCAGGCGATGGACGTCGTGCTTGTCGTGGAAGGACAAGTCAAACTGGTTCATCAGCAGTTCCACATAGCGCACCGTGTTCATGTGGCGGTAGAAGTCGCAGTCGGTGTAACTCACAAGGTGCACTGTCTCGCGCGTAGGGGTTGCGATGGGGCGCAGGCGGCTCTGTGGCGCGATAGGGCAGGGCCGATCGGTGACGTTGGCGCTGATATACTCGAGTTGGCTGATGTCGACGCTCGTGCGGGCGCGCATATCGAGCACCATCCAGATGGTGCGCGCATAGCCCAGCGTGCGGCCTGTCGCCGCGTCGGCAATCTCCATGCAGCGTTGCGAGTAGTGGCGGTTGTAGTTCTCAATCCAGGTCGTGAGCCGATAGTCGGTATCTACCGCCGGCCATTCCTCCATCTCAAGAGTCAGGCGCGACAACACCCATCCCCGGCCGTTTTCAATCAGGTGGCGGTAGCCCACGCCCCACGAGTTGGCGTGCAGCGTGGCGACTTCGATAATGCGGCTGACAAGCAGTGGCACCGGCATTCGCCGCCGCGGGTCACACTCGCCGGCGCTCATATAAAAGGTTTTAGAAAATTCTTTCTCCATTTTAGGGTAATTAGTGATTGGTAATC
>CAMHQD010000009.1 GCA_946187345.1 uncultured Porphyromonadaceae bacterium
AGTGAACCACCGAGTGAACCACCGAGTGAACCACCGAGTGAACCACCGAGTGAACCACCGAGTGAACTCATCCAACAAATTAACAATATAACAAGTCAACAAGATATAATATATAATATATCTACTCCCTCTGACGAGGGAGTGTCGGTTGACACCGACCCACCTGCACCCCCTGACGTGGATTTGAAGCTGATTGTTGATTTTTTCAATAAGTCGGTCATTCAGGCAAATTCAGTCATGCCGAAAATCAAGGGTGCGACCGGCAAGCGTGTGGGTTACATCAAAGCCCGCATCCGTGAGTTTGGTATCGAGGCTGTCTATGAGGTCATCACCAAAGCAACGCAGAGTGATTTCCTGAACGGCAGAAACCAGCGAGGATGGACTGCGAGCTTTGACTGGATATTTCTCCCGACGAACTTCCCGAAAGTGTTAGAGGGCAATTATGACAATCGACCACAAACAATGATGCAGAATGGAACCAACACAAATCGGCCGCCTGGACTTAACCAAGACCGACAGGCGGAACGCCAACAGCTTGCCAGCGGCTATGCGGCAACTGTCGCCAGACTTGCAGCGGAAGACGATGCTCGTGCAGAGACGGTATGGCAGCCGTGAGCAATGTATGGCCAAGCTCAACCCGGATGCACAACTCTACGCAGGGCGCAATTCGGAACGCGCCATTTTGGGCGATGCGCCGACGCTTGGACTGTTACGAGTAACCTATGGCGAGAATTTCCCGACGATGTGGCTGCTGCCGCAAATATTCGATCTCGTTGTGTATTCCAACAGCCGAGGCACGCTCAACGAACAGCAGGCAACTTTTCTCGCCACCGCAATAGCGCAGGAATACGGCTACCTCAAGGTGTCCGAATTGTTACTGTTTTTTTACCAATTCAAACTCGGTAAGTACGGACACTTCTACGGCGTTGTTGACCCGATGCGCATCACTGAGGCTTTGGGTGACTTCATTGATGAGCGCAATAAGGTTATCGACAAACACCGCAAGGAGCAGGAAGAGGCAGAGTTGTTACGGGATGAGCAAAACAGTCATGGAATCACCGGCGAGGAATGGTGCAGGATGAATGGCATGCCCCAATTCACAGACGCCCTCGACCTTGCAATGTACTCATGGAAGTGTGAAGATTTTATTAGTTTCATCGTCAAGTTTATCAATTCACTAAACCAAGCTGTGCAAATATGGCAACGACAAGATGCGTAGTCTATTGGCACAATCGCGTGTCGCCCGAGGCGATAGAGGCCATCCGCAACAAGTTCGGCATACCTCACTACACCACCGTCAACGGCGAGAGTCCCTGTGAGGTGGACGATGAGCAGATGGCACTTTTGAGAGAGTGCGAGCGGCGCGGTTTCCTGGCCATAAGGCAGAAAAAATGGTGTAAAAATGGCGACCAATTTATTTGGTAATCTCGTAAATTATCGCTAACTTTACAGATGTAAATCATTACAAGTCAAACCAATAAATTAACAAAAGTATGGAAGTACAGCAAATTCCAATCGGTGACATCAAACCGTCACCGTTGAACCCTCGCAAAACATTTGACGAGGGAGCGCTGCAAGAACTTGCCGACAACATCCGCCAGCAGGGATTGTTGCAGCCCATTACCGTGCGACCCATCACCGATGACACCGACCCGCTATTTATCGGCGGCTATGAGATTGTCTGCGGTGAGCGTCGCTACCGTGCATTAACCATCATCGCCGACGGCAACAAGAACTACAAAGTGCCGTGCATCATCCGCACGCTGAACGATGCCGAGGCATTCGACGCGATGATTACCGAGAACCTGCAAAGAGAGGACGTTGACCCGGTGGAGGAGGCATTCGCCTTTGGGCAACTCATAAGCAGAGGATCGTCAACCGAGGACATCGCCCTACGCTTCGGCAAGTCCACGCGCTTTGTCAATGAGCGTATCAAACTGAACAACCTCATTCCGGAATTGCTGCTCAAACTCAAAGACGAGCACATGGCAATCAGCGCGGCAATGCTCATCGCCAAGCTCAGCGAGGAATTGCAGCGCAAATTCTTTGACCGCTACACCAACTGGGAGAATATCACAAAGGATTTGGCGGTGCGTTACTGCAATGAGGTGTTCCAGTACATCGGGCATTCCGCATGGTCACATGATGAGCGTGACGATTTCGACGGCGGCTGCGGTGTCAGATGCGCCGACTGCCCATTCAACACCATCAACACCGGCTGCCTGTTCTACGAGATGAAAGCCGACGAGAGCACGGCACGCTGCACCAACCGAGACAAGTTCCTCGAGAAGAAACTCGCCTACATGATGAGTAAAATTGAGGCCCATGCCGACAAACTCGTTAAAATCGGCGAGCCGTTGGAGTTCGGGAAAATTGCCGTGGTGAGTGACATTGCCAGTTACTGCAACGACAAAGCCGAGGCGGAGAAATTCATCAATCAAGTAAAGGCAAGAGGCTATGAGGTGTTCAAACGCGATGATGTGTTTGACCGTTACAGCCACTATGATGCCGACGACGAGAGACTGCAAGCCAAACTCGCCAACCATGAAGTGTATCATTGTCTCAACATTCAATCCTACTATTCGGGTGTAGATGTCGAGGAGCGCTACTACGAGTTCAAAAAAGACATGGAGGGCGTGGATAACGCGACCATTCAGGAAAGTGCCACAGCCGCCAGCCTCGCCGAGAAATACAAGAAAGCTGCCGATAAATGCAAAGAAGACCATGCTATTGAAATCTCAAAGCTGTTCAGTTTTGACACAAAAGGTATCCGTAACGATGAGTTGAGCGAGGAAGAAACAGACGCTATGGTTGCTTATATGCTCCGAGATACAGATTGGCAATTCCGTTCTGAGTTGATGAGCGTAGGTGCCAGCCTGGCGATGGATGCTTACTATGAGTATGTGACCAAACACCCAGATGACCGCAACAAAATCATGCGTGAATGGCTACGCAGTCAGCTTAATCGCTTCACAAGCATTTACGGTTGCAAAGCGCAAGTATCAGTAGCTTCTCAATGGCAAGGTAAAAAGTTGGAAAAACTTAATGAGGCTTACATTGCCAACTTTGAGAAAAAGACCGCCAAGATAGCCAAGCAGCTTGACGAAATGGGCTACACCACCGACGGCAAGAAAAAGTAACAACGCAAACATCATCACAAACGAGAGTACCGGCATCCGTGTCGGTACTCTGCTATCATATAACCAATGGACAATGGAATACGATAAATATCTTGAGTTTCTTGAAACAAAGAAACAATCAATAGAGCCCAGTGGCTTTGACGTGAGCGACGATCAACTCAACGAGAAATTGTTCCTATTCCAAAAGTACTGCGTCAAGCGTGCATTGAAAGCCGGACGGTTTGCGCTGTTTGAGGATTGCGGATTGGGCAAGACGTTCCAGCAGCTTGAATGGGCGCAGAAAGTTATGGAGCACACCAATGCCCCGGTGCTGATACTCGCGCCGCTTGGCGTGATTGGCCAGACCGTCAAGGAGGGCGAGCGTTTCGGCTACGTTGTAACCGAAATCCGCGCCACAGAGCCTGACATGACCGCCGGCATCTACATCACCAACTATGACAACATCGACAATATCGACCCCTCAATCTTCAGCGGCATCGTGCTTGATGAGAGTTCAATCCTCAAGAACTTCAACGGCAAGATGCGCACGCAGTTGATTGAGGATTACCAGTTCACCCGGTACAAACTATGTTGCACCGCCACGCCGTCGCCCAATGATACCACTGAGCTCTGCAATCATGCCGAGTTCCTGAACATTATGACGCGGACCGAGATGCTTGCCATGTATTTCGTCCACGATGGCGGCAGCACAAGCGCATGGCGGCTGAAAGGCCACGCAAAGCAGCGGTTTTGGGATTATGTCTCGACGTGGGCGGTGATGCTCAACAAGCCCAGCGATATAGGTTTCAGCGATGACGGTTACGACCTGCCGCCGCTGAACCTCATTGAGGAAACCGTCATCATGCCCAAGCGTGATAACGGACTGCTCTTTAACGATACCGCAGTGAACGCCACGGACTATCACAAAGAGCTGCGTCTTTCCTACACCGAGCGACTGGAACGAGCCGCTCAGATAGTAAATGACCACCCCGATGAGAACTTCATCGTGTGGATTGGTCAGGACGCTGAGGGCAAGATGATACGCCAACTCATTCCTGATGCCGTCGAAGTCAAGGGCAGCGACACCAAAGAGTACAAGCAAGACAAGTTGCTCGGCTTTGCCAAGGGCGATTTCAGGGTGCTTGTGACGAAGCTGAAGATTGCCCAGTTCGGTTTGAACTACCAGAACTGCCACAATCAGATATTCGCCTCGCTGGATTTCTCCTTTGAGGCCACCTATCAGGGCATACGCCGTTCGTATCGTTTCGGTCAGACAGAGGCTGTGAACATATACCTCATCACAACCGACACGATGCAGAATGTGCGCGACAGCATCGAGCAAAAACAAAAGGCATTCAAAGAAATGCAATCGTTAATGACCGTGGCTATGAGCCGCAACATCAAAAACCAAATCTCACTGCAAAAAATGGAAGTTTCAAAAGAATACAAGAGCGACTACTGCCACATTCGCCTCGGTGATTGTGTGAAGTTGGTCAAGGACATACCTGATGAGAGCATCGGATTCAGCGTTTTCTCCCCCCCCTTCGCGGAGTTATACACCTACAGCGACAAATTAGAGGATATGGGCAACAGCAAGGACTATCAGGAGTTTTTCACGGCATTCAAGTTCATTGTCGCCGAACTCTACCGCATCATGTGGAGCGGACGCAACGTCGCCGTTCACTGCATGGACTTGCCGGTGCACAAGGGCAAGGAGGGCTACATTGGCATCCGTGATTTCAGCGGCTTGATTTTGCAGGCTTTTCAGGAAGTCGGCTTTATCTACCATAGCCGTGTGACGATATGGAAAAACCCCGTGACCGCCATGCAACGCACCAAAGCCATCGGGTTGCTGCACAAGCAAGTCAAGAAAGACAGTGCCATGAGCCGTGTCGGCTTGCCTGATTACTTGATGGTGTTCCGCAAGCCTGGCAACCATGACCACCCAGTGAAGTGTGACATCAGCGTGGACACATGGCAGCAGTGGGCATCGCCAGTGTGGATGGACATCAACCCCACCAACACGCTCAACGCCGCCAGCGGACGCGGCGAGAACGATGAGAAACACATCTGCCCATTGCAACTTGATGTGATTGACCGCGCCGTTCACCTGTGGAGCAACGAGGGCGACACGGTATTCACTCCGTTCCTGGGCATTGGCAGCGAGGTGTATCAGTCCATCCTTGCCGGACGCAAGGGCATCGGGTTTGAGCTTAAAGAGAGTTATTTCAACGAGGCTATCAAGAACGTGAAGAGAGCCGAGCAACAGATTAACGTACCTACACTATTTGACTTGTAAGATGTATAACTACTGGAACCACTACCGGTCACCCCCTGCGGCGGCCGTGACCACCGACCGAGAGAATTAACAAATAAAACCACCCCCACTAACATAGTCACGATGATAAAGTTGAACATATACGCCATGAAAGCGCATGGCCAGGCGATAGCACGAGGCGACTACAAAGAAAACTCGTCGCCGATGATGCCCATCTGCCTGTCGAGCGTGAAATTGCGGCAACTGCACCAAACGCAGATGGACGTCCGCACGTCCGGCGACCCACCGTCACGGATTGAGGGCTATACGATGCGTGAGGAACTTGCCGGACTCCAGATAGTACGATTGTGCGAGTTCTTGCAGCATATAGAGTGCAAGGACATCGAGACGCTAATCAGGAAGATAGTCGATAGCAATTTGAAGTAGTGGCCGTGTTTGGTGATGATGACAAAGTGATGATGACAAATGACACAAAACATTCCTATCGCATTGCTGGACTATAACAGAGGCCAGTTGAAAGGGTTGCCAAAGAACCCCCGATTTTTCAGGGACTACCGCTTTGAGGCGATGAAGAAGAGCATCGAGGAAAGCCCCGAGATGCTTGAACTCCGTGAGCTGATAGTGTTTCCTTATGACGATGGCAGGTTTGTCGTGGTGTGCGGCAATCTGCGTCTGCGTGCCTGCCGAGAGTTGGGCTATGCCGAACTGCCGTGCAAGGTGCTCGACGCAAAGACCAAGCCCAAGAAACTGCGTGAGTACGCCACAAAGGATAACGTCAGCTTCGGCGAGAATGACATGGACATATTGCAGAACGAGTGGGACAAAAGCGAGCTGCAAGACTGGGGCATCGAGTTCGCCCCCGAAAAGGAGACGGACGAGTTCAAGGAGCGGTTTGACGCGATTACCGACGACACCGCCCTCTATCCTCTAATCCCGAAGTATGACGAAAAGCATGAGCTGTTCATTATCCAGTCGGCAAACGAAGTCGATAGCAATTGGCTGCGTGAGCGGCTGGGTATGCAGCGCATGAGGTCATACAAGACCGGGAAAGTGAGCAAATCGAATGTTATCGACATTAAGGACGTTCGCCATGCCCTTGAGAATAGTAATCCCCAGCCATAAGCGTCATGACAAGGTGCTGTCAAAGCGGCTTGTCGTTGACCCGATAATCTGCGTGGAGGAAAGCCAGGCGGATATTTACCGTGAGTTCAATCCCGAGTGCGAGATTGTCACCCACCCCGACAGCGTGAAGGGGCTAATCCCCAAGCGCAACTGGATGGCAAAGCATTTCGGGGAGTTGTTCATGCTGGATGACGATGTTCACGTCGTCAAGTGCCTCACCGCCGAAAAGGGCGAGACTGGCGTAGTCCGTGACCCCGAAAAAATCACCCACATCATTGAGAGCCTGTACGAGCTGGCCTGTATGCTGGACGTTCATCTGTTCGGCTTTACCAGCCGGATAAGCCCGGTGATGTATGATGAGAGCGGTTACTACTCGCTGAGTAAGATGATTACCGGCTGCGCCTATGGCGTGCGTTACAACAAGAATACTTGGTGGAACGAGGAAATCAAGCTCAAGGAGGATTTTTGGATAAGCTGCTATATCAAGTACAAAGAGCGCCGCATACTGACCGACCTGCGCTACAATTTCTCCCAAAAGGGCACTTTTGTAAACGCCGGCGGTTTGGCGGCATTCCGCAATCAGGAAGAGGAACGCCGATCGATACTTTTCATCAAAAAGCATTTCGGCGACAGTATCGCACTAAAGGGACCGACCAACAACGGCAAAGACAAAACGCGTTCGATGGTGCAGTACAACATCTCCTGCAAGTTCAAGTATTAAATGTTAGCAAGAGTTAAGGCGTTAAAATGGCGGCAGTTCTGTTGCCTGTCATCCGCCAATTATGGCTAACTTTAATTGTTCAAAAACAGATAACTATGATAATTAGAACCAAAGGAGGATATGACTTTTTCGAGTGCTCGTCGGCGATGCAGAAGGCTATACGCCGCGCCGATGTGCGGGTTGCGGGTTTCTTTGCGCTGGAGTTGTGGTCCAGCGGCTATCGTGACTATGTGTGGAAGCGACTGTTCACCATCAGTGCCGAGGACTGCTACGGCCTCATCACCCATGAGATTGAGGCATTGTGGCAGGGGCATGAACTGGTGAACAGGTCAGCCAAAGAGCCGAAAGGGCGCATTTTTGTGAGCAAGGCTGTGCTGCTGCTTTGCGATTGCCGCAAATGCAGAGATGCCGACCACCTGCAAAACCTCATCTACGACCGTAACGACGTTGATGTGGAACGGTGGATTGACGATGTGAGGGCAGAGCCATTGCCGGTACCCGAGTACACTTTTGACGTGCATACCCGAAAGGGGAAGAAGATGGGCAGGACAAAGGAGGAGTTTTTCAGGGATGAGCTTGACGCGCTCCGACCACGCCAGCCCGGACTATTTGACGATTTAGTATAACCGAGATACCGCCGCGAGCAACCGTCCGGCGGTATCTTTTTCAATCATCACAATGAAACGCAAGAAAGTTTATATCAGCGGGCGTATGACTGGTGTAACCCCCGAGGAGTCACAGGCACAGTTCCAGGCTGCTGAGGATTATTTGAGAGAGCAAGGATATGAGCCGGTCAATCCGTGGAAACTGGCACAGATCAGGAGTTACATAGGATGGGGACGGCACATCATCGATGACCTATGCGAGCTGCAACGTTGCGACAGCATCTATTTGCTGAAAGGGTGGAATTACAGCAACGGAGCGAATATTGAGTGGCTTTTCGCCAAAGGCGAGGGCATTCCCGAGTACCCACTAATGCGCAAGCGGCAATGAAACGACTTGAACTGAAACGGCACAATGCCGACCACCAACGCTCCTACTCATTGGAGCGAGCGTACCTGCAAGGGTGGAACGATGCCGACGGCTCGCATTGGCGAGAACCGAGCGAGGAACCTGAAGACAATGCCGCGTGCCTTTGCCTGACCGACCGAGGCTATATCCCCGGCGTGTACTTGAAAGAATACCACTACTGGGAGGGATTTGGGCTGTGCTGGAACAAAGATGACCTCAAATGCTGGATGGCCATTCCACCCACAAACGTCAGTAAAAGTTAAGGTGCTAAAATGGTGGCCATTCTGTTTGCACAACTTGCTATTATACGCTAACTTTACAGTAACAAAAACTACAAGTCAAACCACTAAATAACTGAAAGTTATGAAAGCGACAGCAACCACCCCCAACACCTTACCGAGAGAGATTTATGATGAGTTGTACGATTACATCTGCGACAGCCTCGCCGAGCATGGCGAGTGCGACGAGGATGGGCGTTGCAAAGACTACTTCGAGTTTGAGAGCGAGGACGGCAAGTATTCTATCAGCGGCGAGGTTGAGGCTTACTTCGAGTATGAGGATGACAGTTTCAGCCACGAATTCGGCATTGAAGAATGCGGCCACTGGGAGTTTGACAAACTCGACAGCATCAGCGTCGATTACTGCGGCACCCTTGACGATGATGACAACGAGATAGAGTTGCCATTCGACATGGAGATATTCAATCACCTGCACGACAAGACCACCATCAAGATTAACGGCATTACCATCAACGCCGGTGACGAGATTGTGGTCAAGCCTCTATTCGGCAAGTGGCTGCTTGGCACTTTCAAGTATTATGACTCCATCGATGATGTCTATTACTACGACGGCGATTGCTGGTCATACAGCCACAAGATACTACCGGCCACCGAGCAGAACCGCCAACTCATCGGAAAATATTAAGTCAAACCAATAACCGAGACTGAAAATGCTTAACGGATTTGAAAAGCAGACAGAGCCCCTGAACGATTATGAGAGAAACGTCCTACTGCCTCTCATCGTTCAGGGGCTTCAAGTTCGGGTGGGCGAAAAACGGGCCATCACGAACAAGAAGATGACGGTTGCTTTGCGAAACAAAGGCTACGAAATCAGCGAGACCCGAGTGCGCAAGATTATCAACCATATCAGGAACCATGCCCTTGTGAAACGGCTTATCGCCACAAGCAAGGGCTACTACATCGCCAGCACCGTTGAGGAACTGGGCGAGTACATTGAGTGCGTGATTGGGCGTGAGTGTGCCATCCGCGCCATGCGTGAGAGTATGGAGAGACAACTCGCCGAATGGAAAGGAGGGATTTGAGCGATGGATTTTGATTTTTATGATACGGAAGCTGCGCACTTGGCAGAGATTTATGATGGTGATGATGCCTATTTTGAGGAGTATTCCACTTACGAAAAGCGTGAATATATCGCAGATAAAGAAAACAGGTTTAATCGTCAGGATGTTGGCAAATATGTAGTAGTACAAACACCAAGAAAAAACAAAAAGGTTATGCGTAGGTTATACTTGGTTGACCGAAACAAGACAAAGAGATTTTGGTGGTCGCATGATGCTCTTTATGCAATGGTGTTCAATGATAAATCAGCAGCAGAGCTTCAAGCGAAGAGATATAAGTATAACAACACAAGGGTTGTCGAAATAAAATCATATATGACATCATGAAAAGTATGTACACAAATAGTACGATAATCGGTCGCAAGTGCAGGACATGTGTCTACTATGACCACCATAATCTTTATGGTAAAGGCATTGGCTGGTGCTATTGGCTCGGGAAGAAACGCTTCGGCAATCAAGATGAATGTGAAGATGGGTACAAACTAAAAGAAAGAGGAGGAAAGCAATGATAAAGTTACTCTATATTGACCTCTTTTGCGGGGCAGGAGGCACATCTACTGGTGTAGAACACGCCACCATAGACGGAGAGAAATGCGCCAAGGTGATTGCGTGTGTCAATCATGATGCTAATGCAATTGCCTCACACGCGGCCAACCACCCCGATGCGCTCCACTTCACCGAGGACATACGCACATTGGAATTGTCACCGCTTGTTAACCAAGTCGAACGTATGCGAGGACACTATCCTGATGCGCGTCTGGTACTATGGGCTTCGCTGGAATGTACAAATTTCAGCAAAGCAAAGGGAGGGATGCCTCGTGACGCTGACAGCCGCACACTTGCGGAACATCTGTTTCGATATATCGAGGCTCTGCGTCCCGACCACATTCAGATTGAGAATGTGGAAGAATTTATGTCATGGGGCGACTTGAACGAGAATGGCAAGCCAATCAGTCGTGACAAAGGCAGACTATATCTCAAATGGGTGAATAAAGTCAAGTCCTACGGCTATGATTTCGATTGGCGCATCCTCAACGCTGCCGACTTCGGCGCATACACCTCCAGAAAACGCTATTTCGGACAATTCGCCATAAAGGGCTTGCCTATCGTATTTCCTGAGGCGACACACTCGAAGTGTCCGGAAAAGGACGAGAATAATCTGTTCCCAGACCACTCACTACAACAATGGAAGCCTGTTCGCGAAGTACTCAACCTCGACGACGAGGGAGAAAGCATCTTCACTCGCAAAAAGCCACTCGTTGAGAAAACACTGCAGCGCATCTATGCCGGACTAATCAAGTTCGTGGCTGGTGGTAAAGATACGTTCATGGTGAAATGGAATAGCGTCAACGGTAAGACTGGTAAGTATGTGCCACCGAGCATTGACGAACCGAGCCCTACCGTTGCGACACAGAACCGCCTCGGTGTGGCAAAGGCGTACTTCCTCTCCAAGCAGTTCTCGGGAGACCCTGCCGGAAAGAACATCAGCATTGAAGAACCTGCAGGCACACTGACCTGTATAGACCATCATGCTCTCGTTGATACGGAATTTCTCACTGCCTTTTTTGGTAACGGCTTTAATACTTCCATAGAGGCTCCTGCGCCAACACTAAAATGTAAAGAGCACCTGGGATTGGTAACAAGCCAATTCTTGGCCAACGAGTATAGCGGTGGCGGTCAGATCTCCAGCATTGAACAGCCAAACCCCGCCGTGCTCACTACGCCCAAGCAGAAGATTGTGTCGGCGCAATACCTCATGAACCCATATTCATTCAAGAGTGATGGCTGCAGCATCGACAAACCTTGCTTCACTCTGATTGCCAGGATGGATAAGATGCCGCCGTATCTTGTCAGCACAAACGAGGGGCTTGCCATTGAGGTTTACGAGACTGACAGCCCCATGACCAGGCGCATAAAAGAGTTTATGGCCCTTTACTGCATCGCTGACATTCGTATGCGTATGCTCCGTATTCCCGAACTCAAACGCATCATGGGATTTCCAAGCGACTACACCCTCATCGGTACTCAGGCAGAACAAAAGAAATACATCGGCAACGCCGTCGAGGTCAACATGGCACGTGTTCTTTGCGAGGCATTGTGCAAATGTAAGTAAGAGTTAAGGCGCTAAAAAGGTGGTCATTCTGTTGCCTGTAATCCGCTCAAAATGACTACCTTTATAGTAGATAATTCAATAAGTCAAACCAATAAAAAAACTGATAAGTTATGAAGTTTGAAGTATCAAGAACAAGCAATTTTCACAATGGCGATAAGCCATGTGAAAATGCGACTATTCTCTGTAAAAACGAATGGGAAGAGACTCTTTGGCAAATCGAGATTAACAGCCTCGAGGAACTGTGCGAGTTCATCAACGAGAATGGCAGTATCGTCTTGTCGCCCCGACACAGCAGCGCTGGCGACCTGTATGAGATTGAGATTTACGACGATTACCGTGAGTAACTATGACAGAGCTTGAATTACAGGAGCGTTTCTGCGCAAACTGCGAGAACCCCGACTGCATGAGGTGTGCGGCTTTCGCCGCTCACTACGAGAGTGAGAACGGCGGCGATGAAATCGACCCTGCTGCTTGCGACTACTACGAAGATGATGACATCGAAGTGCCGTCGCTCACCGACAGAGAGAAATATGATTTGCAGTGCGAAATCAATGAGACCGCTGCGGACGTTTATATGAACTTCTAAATTTGACACGATGACTAAAGCACAAGAGAACAAAGCAAAAGCTTTCATTGATTATTCAGCCAGACAGGACACCACTGGCGAAATGTGTAAAGGGTTTTCTGCCGGATGGGATGCGGCTCACTTGGCAACAGTCAATAGTGCGTGTGAGTCTTTCCGAACCTCAATGCAACAGGCTGCAAACCTGTTAAACCACATCAAGCGTGGTGCTGGCGAGATTATTGACATTGAAAAGTCCGTCGAGGCTTTCCGCAAATCTCTGATGCCATGAGAGCGTGGATTGACAATCAAAAGGGAATAGGCTATGTGGTCATGTGGACGGAGGGATACAACCACATGCCGATACGCTGTTTCGGGCAAAACCAATCGGCTGCGATGGAGTTCCGCAACTGGCTCAACAACTGCACCGATGAGAGACTGCCACGATGGATTAAGACCTACGCATCCACCTATGAACCAACAGTCAAATACACCTACCCTGAGTTTAATGACAATAACCGTCCGACACTACGCCGGCAAAAAACTAACGAATATGACCAACATCGAACATGAAACGCTTGCCATGCTCAAGCAAGCGGCAAAGACCTACATCGCCCAATCGGAGCGAGAGGAAGAAAGAGCGAACCGCAGTGAACTGCGCGACATTGGACGCGCTTCTGTAGAGAAACGCATGGCGGAAATTTGCGAGGCAGTGTCCGCAACGAGAAAAGTACCCGAGGAAGTCGTATGGGAACATCGCCGCTATGAGATTGCAAGAGCGGTGCTGCCTACGATGATCGAGAATTATGAATGCTTCCGTCATTGGGATTGGTGCAAAGTCAACGCACCCGCAGCAGCGATTGAGATTGCCGACGAACTCATCAAGCAACTGCGTGGCGGTGGCAGTTCGGAAATCCCGAACAACCAATCCGACACCCGAGGCTACGACAAGGAGGGAGGTGAGCGATGATAACACTTTCACAGTTCACTACGAAGTGGAAAGACAACGACCGTGATACCATAGTAGTCATTTATGACGGACAAATCGTCGGCACAGTGCTTGTTGATTACGGAGGCAAGGAAAAGAGAGAGGCATTACTGTGGAACCTGCAAGTAAGCGAAAAACACCGGCATCAAGGAATTGGCAAGAGCCTCTTCAATGCAGCCGTCAACAATGCGAGGGCGCGCCGGTGCTTTGAGATAACGCTTGAATGGAGCGCCTACGATACTGACGGCTGGACGCTTGACTGGTACAAACGCAAAGGATTTAATGTTAGTGGCGGCTATCGTGAGGCCACGGTCAAACTAACTAAACGACTAAATGCGAAAGGAGGCTGGAATGACTGATGAGATAATCATGCTCTTTGAGCAAGGATGGAACATTGAAGACATTGCAGATGAGCTTGGCGTGTGTGACACCTATGTTAGTGATGTCCTGGAGGAGGCTGGAGTACTATGAGCTGGGCTGAGGAGCAAGACTGGTTTGGCATGGAGGACGCTTTGGCGTTGAGAGGCTTCGATGACCCGGAAGATGCCATCGAACAAGGCTACTGGATACAGAGCGACTGGGAGCCCATCGCGCTGACCGCGATGACCTACCGCCACCTGTGTAACTGTATCAACATGATTGAGAGCGGCAGGCTCAACCGACCGTGGGCGCTGCCATACCTCAAAGCGGAACAACAAAAAAGACTGAAGCTATGTTCAAGCAAGTAAAGATGTGGCAAGTCCAGTGTGACCGTTGCGGCCGTGGCTGCATCGATGACTATATGGGCATTGTCGCATGGACTGACAAAGACAGCGCGGAGCAAGTCGCCCTCGACAGCGAATGGCGCAAAATCGACGGCAAGCTCTATTGTCCGGACTGTTACGAGATTGACGATGACACGGACGAGTACCGACCAAAACCGCCGATACGATGAGCGAACTGAATGATAAAGTCATCGGTGAAGTCGCCATGCACTACATGACAGTGCCAGATGACTTACACCGACCGACGAGAGAACGGCACGTTGCAGATGCACGCGCCGTTGTTTTTTACCTGTTGCACCGCCGCATGGGGATGAGCAGCACGCAAGTTGGCAAACTATTCAACCGCAACCACGCCACGGTACTTGCCGCCGTGCGACGCTGCGAGGAATGGCTGACCATGCCGATGCTCAACCCCAAAGCGGTGAACCTGATAAGATACATAGTAAACGAGTACAACCTATGAACGAGCAATTACAACGCAAAGTGGAGCAGTCCGTCAAGTTTCTGCAATCCGCCTGCAGAGGCAAACAAGTCGAGTTGTGCTATTCAGGCGGCAAAGATAGCGACGTGATACTTGAGCTGGCAAAGATGGCTGGCATTGATTTCGTACCTATCTACAAAGATACGACCATTGACCCACCAGGCACAAAAGCGCATTGCCGTGAGAAAGGCGTGGAGATACGCAAACCGCCAGTGACATTCATGCAGTGCATCGAGCGTAGCGGTTTCCCATCTCGTTTTCGCCGGCACTGTTGCGACCACCTGAAAGAGTACAAAATCATGGACCATGCCATTCAGGGCATACGCCGCAGCGAGAGCACTGCCCGCGCCGCACGTTACACAGAGCCGACCATGTGCCGTTTCTATGGCTCAAAGAAAAACCACGTCGAAGTATTCATGCCGATCCTGGAATGGAGTGCCGATGACGTGGCAGACTTCATTACCGAGTACAACGTCAAGTGCCACCCCCTCTACTATGACGATGACGGCACGTTCCACGTTGAGCGACGACTGGGCTGCCTATGTTGCCCGCTGGCAAGCAGAAAGAAACGCATTGAAGAGTTCAAAAAGTACCCTAATATGTTGAAATACTACATTTTAGGGGGGGTAAATTCTTTGCGAAACACCCGAATAGCAAGATTTTGACCTACTTCAATGACCCTTACGAGTGGCTGTTGTTCACGCTCACCTGCGACAAACTGCAAGAGTTTGACTACAAGTTTGGAGTGCATGGTGCGCGTGCCGACTGCAAGTCCATTCTTGAACGAATGTTTAACACCAAACTATAACGACATGACAATAGAACTATCAGGACTTTATGGATGGGTTGTACTCGCCTTGTGTGCCATCGCCCTCATTGCCGGGCTGGTGGCAATCATCGTCAATCTGTTTTTGCACATCGAGCGACAGAGCAAGCGTCGCAAGATACTGGGCAAGGGAGAGCAGATAACCGCCGACGCTGACGCGAAACTCGTTTACCTGCTCGAAGATGTCTTTTCGGTTGACGTTGCCGCCGAGCTGGAGCAGGCAATCGTTGACCCTTTCACCTCTTACGAGTGCATGGAACTAATCTACGAGAACATCAAATTCAAAATGAACAATGAACGAGAGAAACAAACCGACCAGCGAAACGCTGAACGCGATGCGTGATGAGGCGTACAGCCATGCCGTCGCCGCAGGATTTCATGCAGACGGCCACACGCAAGACCACTATTTTTGCCTCGTCATCACCGAACTCATGGAGGCTGTCGAGGCTGACCGCAAAGATAGACGCTGTACATTCAACCTGGACCAAATCTACGATGTGGAGGATGATGCAGCGTTTTACACCATTTTCCAAGCGAAAGTAAAGGACACCGTAGAGGACGAACTCGCCGACACGGCCATCCGACTGCTTGACTATGCCGGGTATGTCGGAACGAGAATAGACACGCTCGGCTCGAAAGTTTACACCGAGCGTCCATTTACCGATATGGCATACGCCGTGGCTAACATTCTATTCAGCATTGACGATGTACCCATCGACACTGTTATAACTGTCGCCATTGGCGCACTATTCCAATGGGCAGACCGCCTCGACTTCGACCTGACCAAGCACATCGAGATGAAGATGCGCTACAACCGCAACCGCCCACGGCTGCACGGAAAGAAATACTAACCAATCAAAATAACATCAACATGAAAGTATTAGCAATCATCGCGTCGGTGATAATGATAGTTTTCCCGACGGTATCGTTCATCCTCGCCCTCGTTGCGGCGAAGAAAAAGACCTACACGCGCCGAGGGTATATCCTGTTAGAGGTAATCCCCAGCACGCTCATGTGGCTCGCCACACTTGCCGTTTACTATTTTGCCGGTGTATTCAAGAATTTCGGATTATGAGCAGGGCAAAGTTTATCGTCACAGGCAGCGAGGGTTTCATCGGCAAAGCCCTCGTTGCTTTTTTGCGCCACCGAGGCGCGTCTGTCGTGTGCGTCGATCGTGCCACCGGTACGGAAGTCAGCGACATCGAGAGCGTGATAATGTCCGAACTCGAAAACAAAGAGGACGGTGAGCTGCGGTGCGTGTTCCACCTCGCGGCGCAAACGTCAGTGTTCAACCGAGACACACGCCAAATCCTGAACGACAACATCGCGGCGTTCATCGCCGTGTGCGACAGTTGCGCCCGCCATAATGTCCGGCTGGTGTACGCCTCATCGTCCACGGCGGCTGACGGCAACACCACATCCATGTACGGCATCAGCAAGCGTTTCAACGAGGAATACGCACGGTGCCACCACCCACTCGCCTGCGGCATCCGGTTTCACAATGTCTATGGTCCCGAACCGCGTCAAGGAACTCTACTTTGGTATCTCATGCACGATGAAGTCGTGACGCTGTACAACGGCGGCGACAACATCAGGCATTTCACATACATTGACGATGCCGTCGAGGGGCTGTGGTACGCTTACACCAACTTCGTGCACGGCGTGGTGAACGTTGCCAATCCCGAACTATACAAAATATGGGAGTTCGCCCGTGCCGTCAGCGAGTACAACGGCGTTAAGATAGTGTTTGAGCGCACAATCCGCGACCGCGACAATTCAACGCAATCGCTTGACAATTCAAAAGTTTTATTACCTTTGCAGTATCGTACCGTGCAGGAGGGATTAGGCGCCATATTCGGTGAGTAGGCGGAACAAGCGAGAAAACCGACATGGCAGACCATTCCGACATATACACTTCCTTTCATTGCGACGCAAGCACCGGGCCGCTCAACTCATGGGCGGCTCATCGTGCTTGTGGTCACTTCAAAGTCGGGAGAAACCGCCTGAAATCGAAAATAAAAATCGGGAGAAAGCCAAACCAAGCTAAACAAAGGCTACAATGTGATTTCACAGCTTTTCTATCTGCCCTTTCAATCGCCACCACTCTAACGTATTGTGCCACCTTTCACGCAATCTATGCGCCCTTTTATTTGCCCTTCCGCAATAGCGACACAATAAACATAACAATATACAACCATGGCTAACAACAAAAACAAAAAAGATAAGCTCACGCCAAAGCAGGAATTGTTCTGCCAGCACTACGTTGACATCGGCAATGCAAGCGAGGCATACCGGCTCGCATACAACTGCGAGAATATGAAACAAGCGACTGTGTGGCGGAATGCGAGCGCAATGCTGGATAACAACAAGGTTGCAGCAAGGATTAAAGAGCTTGAGGATGAGCGTGCTGAGATGTTTCGCGTTGACCGCAAAAAAGTAGAGGCGGTGCTGATGGGCATCGTGGAACTCGACCCATCTGACATGTACTACATCGACGAGAAGACCGGCAAACCGCGCCTCAAGGCACCCAGCCAGATGCCCAAGCGCATGCGTCTCGCGTTGAAGTCCATCAAGAACAAGCGCGGCGAAGTGTCGTATGAGTTCAACGGCAAGACGGAGGCGGCGCGCCTGCTCGCATCGCTGAACGGATGGGAGGCGCCCAAGAAAATTGACGTGCAAGGCGGCATGTCAGTCGATGGCGCGAAGATTATGGACTTCGGTTTTAACGATGATGACAAAGACAAAGACTGACAATTTGCTATTTGTTGCCCCAAAAATGAGCAAAGTGTAAAATAAGGGTTGCTAACAAAATGACAGAAAACGCACTGATATATCGCTTTGACTACCGTCAATTCAATCCCAACGGGTGGCAGCTCATCAAGTACCTGCGCACGCCGTCGGTGCGTTTCATCGTGTTGTATGGCGGCTCATCATCGGCAAAGAGCTACAGCACGGCACAGGCCACACTGATAATGACGCTGTTCGATGGCGAGAACACGCTCATCTTCCGCAAAGTCGGCGCGAGCATAGAGAAGTCAATCTATGAGGATTTCAGGGTATCATGCCGCCAGCTGCACATGGAGGATTATTTCAAGTTCACGAGAAACACCATCCGTTGCACGTACAACGGAGCGAGGATAGATTTCACTGGGCTTGATGACAGCGAGAAAATCAAGGGTATCAGCAACTACAAGCGTGTGCAGCTGGAGGAGTTCAGCGAGTTCGAGGAAAGCGACTTCAAGCAGATCCGCAAGCGTCTGCGCGGTAAGCACGGACAACAGATTATCGCCACATTCAACCCCATCAAGGACACGCACTGGATTAAAAAGAGCTGGATTGACGGCGAGAAATGGCACGATGTCCCGATGGATGTGGTGATTGACGGCAACCGCATACCGGCAGAACTGACGCAAGTCAAGAGCCTGCGCATGAACGAACCCAAGTCCATCATGAACCCACGCACGGGCGAGATAACCGACCATGCCCCCGATACGGTCCTGATACAATCGACCTACCTCAACAACTTCTGGGTTGTTGGCAGTCCCAATGGCGACTATGGCTACTATGATGAGCAATGCGTCGCGGACTTCGAGAAAGACCGCCTCACCGACCCCGACTATTACCAGGTCTATGCCCTCGGAGAATGGGGTGTGATACGCACAGGCAGCGAGTTTTTCGGCTCGTTCAATGTTGGCCAGCACACGGCAACCGCCGAATACAATCCCGAATACCCCATACATATCAGTGTCGACAACAACGTGCTGCCATATATTTCAGTCACCTTTTGGCAGTGTGTAAGCACGGATGATATTCAGCAAGTTACGCAAATCCATGAGATATGCGCCGAGACCCCTAACAACACCGTCAAGCGTGCCGCCAAATTGGTAGCCGACCACCTCAAACGACTGCGCTATTGTGACAAGCTCTATCTGCATGGCGACGCCAGCACGAGAGCCGCCAACACCATCGATGACGAGAAACGGTCATGGCTCGACCTGTTCACGTTCACGCTGGAGGGCGAGGGCATGGAGATTGTGGATTGCGTGGGCAACAAGAACCCCAGCGTGGCGATGACAGGCGAGTTCATCAATGCGATATTTGAGGGTCATGTGCCTGGCATCAACATTACCATAGGCAGTGACTGCACGGTGTCCATCGAGGATTATCTGAGCGTGCAGAAAGACATGAACGGCGCAATCCTCAAAACGAAGATTAAGAACCCGACCACCAAGCAGTCATACGAGGAGCATGGCCACCTGAGCGACACATTCCGCTACCTCATCGCTGACGTGCTTGCAGACCAATACACGCTATTCAGCAACCGCCGCAAGCGCAACCTGTATGCCCGCGACGGCTTGCTGCATTTCTACAATCCGGCGACCGACGAGACGGCGGCAATCGCTCGCAAGGTGCTCTATGTGCTGCCGAATTACAACGGCAAGTTGTGTATGTTGCAGGGCTGCAAAGTGGGTGACATTTGGCGCGTCGTGGATGTGGTGTACCGCGAAAACACCTCGACCAATGAGATAGAGACGGCAATAAGGGAGCATGAGAGCGATATGTGCATCATCGAGTGCGGTGATGCCTACTATCAGTTCGTGCGCTCGTTGCGTCAGTCTGTCGGCATGTCTGTGCGAGTGTGTGACGAGGAACACGACCCTGCACGGCGCATCGCCGCAACCAGTGACTATGTGCGTGACCATGTGCAGTTCAATGAGACAGCCACCAACGAGAACGGCGACTATTCTGCATTCGTGTCCGCGCTGCTTGACTACAACGCCGACAAGAGCCGCGACATCGAGGCGAGCGTGCTATTGAGCGGTTTTGTTTCGTATGTTGTGAAAATTTAGTTGTGTCGCCACATAACGGCATAATACCTACAATTCCAACAAGTTAAACCTCATTTTTGGCCCTTGTGCGATTTTGAGATTTCAAAAAAAACGAACAACCGAAAAAAATACATTCTACATTTGCGCAAAAGAGAACGCGATATGGATTTAATTCAAAAGTTATTCGGTGTGTCGTTTGACATCAAGAGTGGCGATGAGCAGGCAGCCACCGCTACTCCTGTGACAAATGCGCCTGTTGCCAAGGCCAATGTAATCACCGAAGAAGAGTTGAACGGCATCCTGCACCCAAAATACGCCAGCAACAATTTTCTTGAGCTGTTCAGGAGTGTGCCGGAGGTTTTCTGGCCGATAGACTTCATCGCCAGCCGCATCGCTGGTGCAAACTTTGTTGTAAAGCGTTCAACTGACGACAGCGTAGTGTGGCGTTTCTCTCATCCTGTAAACGGCATTCTCAACAATCCCAACTGCCTGATGGGATGGTATGAGTTCATCTATAACCATTTTGTGTATAAGTTGACAACCGGCAATGCTTTCGTGCGTGCCGCGATGGGCGACCACCTCACCCCCGACGCTTTGAAGTGGAAGTATTGCGACACATACTGGAACCTGCCGAGCGACAAAGTAGTGATTGTGCGCACGCAGAGTAACACCATTCCATTGTTCGGCTGCACCCCCGATGGACTTGATGAGCTGATTGCCGGGTACAAGCTGAACTATGGCGGGAACAACGACCTGATACCGTCATGGCAGATATGGCATGACCGCGACGGACTGCCGAGCTATTCCGGCGTGCATGGCTTCTTGAAATCCATGAGCCGACTCGCGCCGTTACGCAAGCCCATCGGCAACCTGATAGCCGTGTATGAGGCACGAAACATCATCTACAAGAAGCGTGGCGGCGTCGGCTACATCATCTCTAACGTGCAGGACAAGACCGGCACAGTGGCACTCACCAAAGATGAGAAAAAGGAACTGGTTAAAGAGCTTACAGACACATACGGACTTGGCGAGGGGCAGTATCCATTCGGCGTGTCATCGTTTCCGTTGGGGTTTGTCAGGACAAACCTCTCGATTACCGAATTACAGCCGTTTGACGAGACGCTTGCCGACGCGATAGCCATTGCCGGTGCTTTCGGCATCCCCAGCGTGCTTGTGCCTCGCAAAGACCAGTCCACTTTCAGCAACCAAGCCACGGCTGAAAAGGCAGTATATAGTTCGGTTGTCATTCCGCTTGCCAAGCGTTTCTGCAAGGACTTCACGACATTCCTTTGCATGGAGCAAGGCGGCACGAAATACTACCTCGACTGCGATTTCAGTGATGTCGATTGTCTGCAAGAGGGGTTGAAAGAGGCCGAGGAGGTGAAGAAACTAATCAACAGCCGTTGCAGCGAGCAGTTCAACAAGGGACTGATAACCCTTAACGACTGGCGCGCCCAGATTGGCGAGGCTATGATAGAGGAAACCGAACTGCCGCTGGCAAGCAAGCTCAAATGGCAGATGACCGATGCAGAGTTGATGGAAATCAACCGCGTATTCAATTCTACGATTTTAAGTAATACTAACAATAATAACCAACAGGAAGATGGAAAAGACCAACAACCAGCAAAAGACGATGATGTACAAAAGTAAGTGGTACGACATCAAGGCGACGGATGTTGACGAGCAGGAAGGACTTGTAACTGTTGCGGTCAACGGATTAGGCATCATGGACGCCCAGGGCGATATATCGATGCCCGGCAGTTTCACCAAGACCCTCAAAGAGGGGCTGAAACGCATGAAGTGGTTTTTGGACCACGATGTTACCAAGCAGATAGGCGTGCCTATCAGCGGAGCGGAGATTGACAACCATCTCGTTATGACCGGCAAGATTGCCAAGAACACGGCGCTCGGTCACGATGTGCTTGAACTCTACAAACTCAACGCCGAGTGCGGCCACACGATGGAGCACTCCATCGGCGTGCAGGCGATCAAGCGTGACGAGCAAGACCCAGCAAAGGTTTTGGAGTGGCGCATGTTCGAGTATTCCACCCTCATGGGTTGGGGCGCGAACCCCTCGACATTCCTTGTGAGCATCAAGAGCGCGACCGAGGAACAAGTGCGCCATGCCGTCGAGTACCTGCAACAGGCACTGACCAAATGCGACCTGTCAGAACAACTTTATAAGCAATTCGATATGAACTTCACATTAATGCTCAAAGCCCTCAATGGGGCAAACATAGTCACCTGCCCGCATTGCGGCAAGCAGTTCGACTATGACAGCGGCGAGTTGCACACATTCCAGCAGCGCATCCTCGATGCCGCTAACGGATATATCGGCTGGCTCGCTGACGATGTTGTGTATGAGCGCGTGCAGGAGCTTGAGCCTGAGATACGCGCCGAAGTCCTCTCGCTCATCGACGCTATCGCCTCAAAGGAGGGCGGAGTGTCGGGCATAACGACAAAGAGCATTGAGGATTTCATGAACTATGTGCGTTGTCCCCATTGCTGGGGCAAGGTGTACCAGGCAAACAAACTTATTCAGGACACCCCCGACGAGGGAGGCGCGACCGAGGAGCCGTCCGGCGACACTCCGAAGAGCGACCAGCCCGAGTTCGAGAACAAAGGAGCCGCCACAGATGGCACTCAGTCGTTTTGGGAAAGCCTTAATAGTAAGATTTAATAACTACTTTAACTTGTTTTCACAATGAACGAAGAATTAAAGAAACAGCAAGAGGAGTTCCTCGCGAAGATGGAGACCAAGATGCAGTCCATTGTTGACAACGCCATCAAGGGCGTTATCACCAAAGAAGAAGTGATTGCCCAGGTCAATGAGGCCATCAAGAATTTCGAGAGCGAGTTCAAGACCAAGGCCAGCGAGGATGTCAACGAACTGGCAAAGCAGGTCAAGACCCTCGGCGAGAACATCGCCAAGATGAAGTCGATGGGTATCTCCAACGATAACCTGTCACAGTTCGCCGCCAAGATTGACGAGATGATGGACAGCGAGCAGTACAAGGACTTCGTGGCCAACCGCTGCAAGTCCACCGGCCGCTTCACCAACCTCACCATGAAGGACGTGAGCATGACCAACGACTATCAGGGCAGCACGCTCATTGCCCAGCAGAGCGACCGCATCGTGTCTAACGTGGGGCATGCGAAGCAGCACATGAAGGACATCATCACCACGCTTGACATCGAGCCAGAACACTTGAGCATCGCCTACACGCAGATTTACCACGTTGACCGCAACGCACGCTACGTTGCAGAGAACGGCACGCTGCCCGAAAGCTCGTTCAAGGTTAAGGAAGTGACCGCCGGCATCAACCGCATCGGCCACCACATCCGTATCAGCAAGCGCATGATGAAGAGCCGCGCCTATGTCCGCTCGTTCATCCTCAACCTCATGCCCGAGGCTGTGTACAACGCAATGGACGCTCAAATCCTCTTCGGAGACGGCACCGGCGAGAACCCCACAGGCATCACTCGCTATGAGGGTGTGCTGCCTGTCGAGACCATCATCACCCAGGCCATCCACACTGGAGCGGCTGGCAGCGTTGCCTCGATTGAGGCCCGCGCCAACAACACCGGCATCGTGGTTGTGCTGAATGAGCCCGTGGACATCATGCGTGACGGCATGCAGATCACGTTTGGCGCGAGCGACAACTCAATCACCTACAAGACCGCCCTCAACGGCAACACTTTCGAGGTGATTAAGGAGACTGACACCCGACTCATCATCGACGGTGTGGCGTACAGTGGCGCGGAGGCTCACCCCGAGCTGATTTCGTTCACCCTCAACCACGGAGCGTTCAAGAGCGTTGAGACCCCCAACAGTCAGGACGCGCTTGAGGCTGCTGTGGCCGTGATGACCTACGGCGAGTTCGTGCCCACTGCCATCGCCATGAACCCCATCACGCTGTTCCAGATGCAGACCGAAAAGGACACCACTGGCCGCCGCCTTGATTTTGTCAAGGACGCATTCGGCAATTTGGTTGTTGGCGGCGTTCCTGTCATCAGCACCAACGCCATCCCCACCGGCAAGTATCTGCTCGGCGATTTCCGCAACGGCGTGAACATCGTGACCTACACGCAGCTCAACGTTGAGTTTGCCGAGGGCGTGACCGAAATCCTCAAGAACCAGACCGTGTGCATTGCACAGATGGAGCTCATGTTGCCCGTGTACTGCCCCTGGGCGTTCGCCTATGGCAGCGTGAGCGCGTTGAAGACTGCAATCACCAAGCCCGCGTAATCGCCATGATTTATATTCTGAGCGGTAACGCTATAGAGTTGGAGCGTGTGGTGCGAGAGCAGCGCATCCGCGTTGAAAGAGGGTTGATTAAATTGACCCCTCTCGACACCACGCTCGCCAAACTCACTAATGCGGTGAATGACCTCGCCGACGGCGCAAGATACCCTGACACCGACAGCAAGGGAACGGTACCGGGCGACAGCAAAGACGCAGCAATCACCGACACTAAAGATGTGACAGCCGATGACAGCAAGGAAGTTAGCGCAGTTGACGAGAAAGAGAAAAAAAGCGACTGCAAAGGAGTCGGCGCGAACTGCTAAAAAGTAGGATAAATCATGCTTATAGATGTTTCATATTTCACCGGCGGGCCACGGCATATCATGAACGCTACGGCTGCTACTATGCCTCAACAGAACTCGTTGAGCGTTAACGCGGCGATAGTGGGCTACATCAAGCACTATCAGCTCGCGTTCCTTTGCGAGTTGCTGGGCGATAGTATGGCTGTGGCCATAGATGACTACCTCACCGAGAAAGACCAGGCACTGAAAGACGGCACGGAGTTCGAGACAGTCGAGCAATACGAGTTGTTGTGCGGCAAAATCCGTGAGTCTTTCGCCGATTATGTGTTTTTCTACATTCTCCGTGATGCCAACACGCAGGCTACCGACCGTGGACTTGTGATTTGGAAGAACGATAATGAGGTGGTGTCGCCTTTACACCGGCAAGTGTCGATTTGGAATGAGATGGTGAAAAGAAACATCCGCTTTAAGTCATGGGCAGCGGCAAATGCTCTGTCCGTGGAGGTATCAAAGAACATGACCACCCCAATCAACCAGTTCAACCTATGAGCAGCGAGATAGTAGACATATTCGCCGACGTGGTGGCACAGGTCAGTGACGGCCTACACATCACTGTCCCCGACGGCTACAATCCAGACACTTTCACCGAGATTGACTGTCCTGCCGTGTCCTATGTGTTCGGCAACGCCAAATACTTCAAGGACGATTTGGATGACAAGACAAAGGCGGAAGTGACCAGCGTGAGCAAGTTCCCCGTGGTGTGCCTATTTGCGCCGATCAAGGAGAAGCGCAATCAGGAAGATGCCACCAAGCGGCAGTATTTCACCACTGCGAGGGTGAACTTGCTTATTGCCTGCTCAAGTGTAAAGGAATGGAGCAACGAGCAGCGCAAAGTCTATTCTTTCGAGAACATCCTGCGCCCGATATACAGGCGGCTCATGGAGGTGCTGGAGAGTGACAAGCGCCTCGACTGGGGCTATGGCCACAAGATACCGCATGAGTATTCCGAGAACTATTCCTATGGCAGGTACGGCGCATACGTTGACAACGAGGGACACCTCATCAGCGAGCCCATCGATGCCATCAACATTGTTAACTTACAATTAAAAATCAAACCACTTAATAACTGTTCAAGATGAGAAATATCAGAAATTGTACAGGCGGCAATCTCGATACCGGCGTATCGAAATGCCCCATCGACCTCGCCAACATCATCGGCGCGATTGTCGTTGAACCCGGCATGAGTTTCCCTGCGGATGCGACCGCCGCGTCCATCAAGCAGGCCTGCCATGCCGACCGCCCCAACCGCCTCATGCCCATCATGTCTTTCGTCGAGTACGCGAAGGACGGCGGAGAGCCCAATGTCAGCTCCGTCGGCTACGGCGGCAACCAAGTGACCAACATCGGCGCACGCACCGACACGTTCACGCTCGACAAGTGCTACACCGACCTTGCCGCACAGTTGAACAAGGCCGTGAACAAGAAGTTCGAGGTGTTCTACTTTGACGAGAACAACGTAGTCTATGGCTTGCAGGACGGTGACAACCTGCGCGGCTTCCCCCTGACCACGCTCTATCCGACCGTGACACCTCACCCCACCAGCTCGAACCCAGCGACGCTCACCGTCTCGTTCGCTTTCGTGAACGCCCGCGACGCCATCGAGAACTTCGACTATCTGGAGCTTGACTTCAACCTGAAGAACTCGCTTGTGGGGCTGACGGCCGTCAAGCTCGTTGCTACCGGCGCAGCCAACAAGTACAAGATTATCGAGGCACAGGGCGGCTATGACTTGACTTCTAAGTTCGGCTCAACCATCGCCTCCAACGCCCAAGCAGTCCTCAACAACGTGACCGCCGCAACCTATGACAGCGAGACCGAGACGCTGACCCTGACCACCAGCGAGGGCAACACGCCGTCGCTCAAGGCACCGTCGGCACTCTACACCGCCGAGATTGAGGGCATCGTATCGGCATGATAATCGAGGGAGTATTTTTCGTTGTCGAGGCTTGCAGGGCCATGAGCAAAGATGAGTTTGTTGCGGCATTCATCGAAGTGTTCTGGCAGGACAGGCCTCGCAAGGAACGCAAGAAGATTTTGACTGACGCTTACGCCCTGATTAATCCGCCCGAGAAGTCAGACAAGAAGTGAAACCCGATGGGCGGTGTTATCGATGGTGACACCGCCCTTTTTAATCAAATTACTATGGCGACATTTGATGAAGTATTTGATGCGGTCAAGAAATGGACTGACAATTTCGAGGAGAAGTGTTTCGAGTGCATGGACAGCAACCAGTCCGTGTTTGTCCGCGCCATCCGTGAGCAGATGTACAGCGGTCTGAAAGGTGACGGCACGCACATAACGCCCTCGTATGACGATGACCCATTCTTTGAAGAGCCTGGAATGTGGCACCACGGCAGCGACCGTTACAAGGCGTGGAAAGGTGAGATAACGCCTCCCGAGCCGGGTGATATGCTCGGACTGCCACCGCGTCCATACGACACGCCGAACCTGTTCATCAACGGCAAGTTCCATAGCGAGGTGTATTCACAAAAGGGCGACAGGCAGATAGAGGTCAAAGTCGAAGAGAGCGGTGACGGCCCCGACATCGTGGGCAAGTACGGCGAGGAGTTGCTTGACATCGGCGGACGCGCCACAGAGTACTTCAACGAGACCTATTTAGAGCCGCATTTACAGGACTTTTTCAATGATTGTGGATTATGAGTTGCGGTTGCGAGAACAAGAAGAAATCGAGCGAGTACGAGCGTATGTATCGCCTCGCGAAAGCGTGCGCGAAGATGGAGGGCGCAATCATGGAGTTGCGCCAGAGTGATGATGGCACATATTCCTTCAACCGCGTAGGCGTTGAGGGCAAAGGCAAGTTAATTGAGTATATTCACTATTTGTAAACAACACATCATGGCAATAAAGATAACAGATTTGGTTGACCAGCAGGCGATGCAGCAGCTCACCGACCTTGCTACGAAGTTTGACGAGATTAAGGCGAAGTATGTGCAGATCGCCACGGAACTCATCGCCGGCATCAACATCAAAGTTACCGTTGTGGGTGACTTGGAGAGGCTGGACACGCTCGTTCGCACCACGTCGCGGCAGCTGATTGACACGTCCAAGCAGATGACCGCCGCAGTCGAGGAACAGCAGCAAGCATTAAAACGCACGACTGCCACCATTGCCGAACAACTGCAAAAGAACGCCCAATATAACGCAGGCATACGAGAAACAATCAAGATTGATGAGCAAGCGTTAGACATTGCCCGCAGTCTGCTTGGCTCATACGATGAACGGTTGAGCGCATATTCTAAACTTGTGAAAGATGAAAAGGAATATCGCGCATCGCTATCCGACTTGAACAAGCAACTCAAGGACGGCAAAGTGACCAATCAGGACTACACAGACAAACTCGAAACATTGCAAAGGAAACTGCGTCAAGTGTCGGCCGACAAAAAAGAGTTGTCAAAAACTCTATCAGCCGAAGAGCGAATGAACGCATCGGTGGCTGGCTCTTACGATGAATTGCGAAATCGCCTTGAACTCTACAAATACGCCCTGAAACAAGTGCCGAAAGACGAGGCCGAATGGGGCGACATGTCCACGGAACAAAAGCAGAAAATTCAGCAACTCCGTGCCGCCGTCAGTGAGCTTGTGAATGAGTTGAAATATCAGGGCGAGTTGATGGGTGAGCATCAGATGAATGTCGGTAACTACTCGTCTGCAATGGACGGTGCTGCCGTCAATGTGAAAGAAGTCAGCAGATACCTCGAGGAGTACCGGGTAGCCACCGATAACGGCATTGCCTCGACCGATGACATTACGAGGGTGTTGGGTATTGAGGCAACGACCACCGAGCAACTGATTGCGCAAAACAAAGCACTCACCACTGCCATCGGTCAAGTTGACCAGACGCAAGCCGGGGCAAAGGAGACCATAGACGCGATGAACGCCAAAATTGTTGAAAACAAGATGAAGATTTTGGACGTTGATGGCGTAATGGCTTCCCATGCAACTACCATTGAAGAAGCTAAGGCACAGAATAAAGCACTCATTGAGGCGCAGAAGTTGCTCAACCTCAACACCGATGAGGGCAAGGCAAAATACACCGAGTATGGCCAGCGCATAGCCGAGAATAAACAGTTCCTCGCAGAGCATACTCAGGGCGTTGTTGCCGATGATGATGCCAGCAAGAAGTACCTGGTGACAATGGAGAATGTCGCCGCAGCCCTCGCCCACCAAGCAACATCCATTGCCGAGGCTAAAGAGCAGAACAAACTGCTTGATGCCGCTATTCAGCAAATTGACTTTACTGCCGACGATGCTCAAAGTCGGCTGGAGCAATACCGCGCCAAAATTGAGGAAAACAAAATCGCCATCGCCAATTTCACCGGCGAAGTCCGTGACAATAGCGGCGCAACCAATGAGCAACAAAGTGCCATCGATGCGGCAAACGCCGCCCTCTCTACACAAGTAACATCTATCGCCGAGGCAGAGGCGCAGAATAAGATACTCGCCGCCGCGATTAAAGAAGTCAATATAACCGAGGACGATGCTATTGAGAAGATTACCCAGTATCGTGCCAAGATTGAGGAGAACGAGGCTACAATCTCGAAGTTCAATGGCAAACTCATAGAGAATGAGCAATTGTTTCGCAGTGCAGAAAACGCCTTGCAGACCGATGCACAAAGTGCCAGCGAGGCGGCAAAGCAAAACGAGATACTTGCCGAGGCCATAAACAAAGTAAACAAACATGCCGACGGCGCAAAAGAAAAGATTAATCAATATAACGCGAAAATCAAAGAGAATGAGCGAGTAATCCAATCCAACCAAAAGGCAAGTGAGGGCATGGTTAGCACGATGGCTCAAATGCTGGGCATTAACACTCGTTTCGGCACATCGATGCAGTCCTTGGCTACCAGTGCGGCGAATGGCGGCAATGTAATAACAGGACTCACTACGAAAGTAAAGGCATTTGGCACAACACTCACTGGACTGCTTGCTAATCCTTACGTCCTCGCTTTTTTGGGCATTGCCGGAGTTGTGGCTGGTTTCAAGTGGTGGTATGATTATAACAAAGGACTTGTAGAGGCCAGTCGATTGACGAAGTACTTCACCGGACTGACAGGTGACAGTATGAAGTCGGTACGAGACCACGTGCAAGCTGTGGCTGACACTTTCGGCAAAGAATTTACTCCCACTCTAAAAGCCGCAAACGCTATAGCCAAAAACATGGGCGTCAGCGTCGATCACGCTGTTGATTTGATTGCCAAAGGTTTAGCAGCCGGCGGAAATAACAGTGAGCAATACCTGTCCAATCTGGAGCGGTATGCGCCGACATTCCAAAAGATGGGCATGAGTGCAGAAGAAGCGGTAGCCGAAATGGCGCGCCTGGACAGTGCAGGAGTAAACTCATCGAGGGCTCTGACCGCTATGAGCAAAGCGTCACTGCAACTGCGAACTATGAATTTGGGCACAAGTGACAGTCTCAAAGCGATTGGCATCAATGCAACGCAGATGACCAAAGACATTCAGACTGGCTCAAAGACCACCACACAGGCACTAAGTGAGATTGCCGAAAAAGTCAAAGAGACTGGCAGTCACAGCCGTGAAGCTGCCGCAGTTATGAAAAATTTATTCGGCGCACGCGGTGAGAGTGCTATTGGTGAGGGATTCCTTGACTTCCTTGCGAATGCCAACACAAGCATGGAGGAACTTCTCGGCAAAGAGGACAGTTTCCAGCGATTAAAGCTCCAAGAGGTAGAGGTGAATAAAGAACTTGAGGACGTTGTCGCATCTTTGTTTGACATGACAGGAGGCGGATTTGAGAGTGCTACAACCAAATGCAAAATATGGATTAAGCAAGGCCTGATTGTCGCTATTAAGTGGATTGTCGATATTATTAACTACTTTATAGACCTGTACAATGAGAGTACTATGTTTAGGGGTGCTATAGAGAGTCTTATAGCCTATTGGAAATTACTCTGGCAGGTCATCAAACTTGCGTGCAATCTAATTATAGATGCCGTTAAAGCTGTAGGCCGGAGTTTTAAGGGATTAGGAACAATCATGGAGGGTGTGATGACGTTCAGTCCAGAGTTAATCAAAAAAGGACTGAATGAAATGCTTGATAATTTCAAGGCGACATGGGGAGAGATTGGAGCTGACATTGCTCAATTCGGCCGTGATACCGCTCAGGGATATGTAGATGCGTTCAACAATACCGTTAAGCGAAACCACATCAATAGAATTGATGTCAATAGCATCAGTGGTGCAGATGTTGGCGCAGATGGCGGTGGAGTGTCAACAACTCCAGTTGATGACCCTACAACGCCAAAGGCCAAAGGAGGTAAAACAAAGAAGGACAATTCAGCCGAAAAGCAGCGTCAGGCGGAACTCAAAGCTGAGGAGGCAACACTGGAGGCTATGCTCGAACTGGAAACGAACTACCACAAGAAAGAACTAATTAAAATTGAACTCCAGTACACGAAAAAAATTAACGCTATCAAGGGCAACAGCGAGAAAGAGCAACAAGCACGTCAGGCATTACTTAATGCTATGAACCATGCACTATCAGAGTGCGAATATAACTATCAGGTAAAACTCTATGAGACCAACACAGCCAACCGACTTGCAATCGCAAAAGAGGGCAGCCTTGAAGAATACCGCATCAAACAGGAGCAACTTGACAAACAGCATGAGGCGGAATTGCGAGAGGCTGAACGCACCGATGCCGATGTAAACCTGATTAACGCCAAATACATCAAGCAGAGTGCTGAGTTGCTTGAAGAATACGAGAAAAAGCGACTTGCCAAAATGGCAGAGACCGCCGCAACAGAGCAGGTTATCCGTGACAACTCCCTAAAAATGGAGCTTGACAACCTGCGAGAGTTGGAGGCAAAAGAGTTACAGATGGCCGGCAGCAATGAGGAAAAGATTGCTGACATCAAAGAGAAATATGCCAACCTTACTGCCGAAACGCAGGAACGTTATGCCATCGAGAGTGCGAAAAAACAGCTTGAGGCATACAAGCAGCAGATAAACGCACTTTTCAAGAGTGAGACTGCATTCGACTCTTTTTTTGATGATTTGCAGGACATCGATGCAAGTACCATCCTGCTTGAGGGCATAGGATTGGCTCACGATGACGCGCTCAACCTCGCCAAGTCGCTCGCATCGGCAGAACTCGACATCGACAATGCCGTGACCGATGCCAAGCTGGCCAACATCGGGCGCGTCACTGACGCAAGCAAGAAAGCGAGCGAGAAACGCATTGCCAACGCCGAGAAATGGCTGGATGCCGCTGCAGATGCGTGCAGCAACATTACCGACCTCGTATCAACACTTTTCGACGGCCAAATCCAAAAGATAGAGGAGGAAGAAGAAGCCAACCAGCAAAAGTATGATGCCGAAATCGCCGCCATTGACATGATGGCTGAAAAGGGGCAGATTACCGAGGACGAGGCGGCTATCCGCAAACGCGCCATCGAGGAAGAGAACGCCAAGAAAGAGGAGGAACTTGCCAAGCGCAAGGCAAAACTCCAGTACAAGCAGGCAGTAGCCGAGAAAGCCAACTCAATCGCCCAAATCGGCATCGCCACCGCGTTAGGCATCATGAAAGCCGCGCCCAACTGGGTAAACATGGCCCTCGTCGCCGCCATGGGTGCTATCCAGCTTGCCACGGCGATAGCACAGCCCATCAAGGCTTATAAGGAGGGTACAGACTACCACCCCGGCGGACTGGCCGTTGTGGGTGACGGCGGAAAGCGTGAAGTTGTCGAGAGCAAGGGCAAATACTGGATAACGCCCAAAGTGCCTACGCTTGTGAATATGCCCGAGGGGTCAAAGGTGTTCCCCGACTTCCTCGAGTTTATCGCCAACGAGCCGCGCCCGAACTACGGCGACATCCTCGCCGCGCTGCCGTTGCCCGACATCACCCCACTGCTATATGCCTCGACACAGCCACAAGTCATCGTGAACAATGACTACAGAGCCCTGCAACGCGACATCAGGGAACAAAGCCAAATACTCAAGGCGATGATCAAGCAAGACCGCAGGCTGGCAGCAAAGGCGAAATATGACCGTTACAGAGCCGAGAGGATATGAAAGAGAAACTGAGTGACCTGACCCTCGCCGAGTTCATAGACATGGAGTGCGGCGACCTCGACGTGCTGAAAGGCAGTCATGAGATAGTGAAACCTGCAAAGCTGCTTGAATGCCGTGAGCGGCTGTCGCACGAGTTCCAGTCCATCGCCAGCCCCGCTTTGTTCAAGTCGATGATTTACGACCGTGAGCGCAAAGGCAAGATGCGTGCAAAGGCAATGCTTTTCAACACACTCAAATCGATGATAGAGATTGAGGCATTTGACGATGTACGCAAACTGTTGAGCTTGTACGGCCACGACCCGGGCGGCCGTGACGATGAATGGGTGGCGCGCCATGTGACCAGCCAACTGAACGCGGCGACCTTTGAGTTAAAGCGCATGGGGATTGAGGTTCCGAAAACCGAGGATGCCACCCCCGATGAGATACGCAAGGGCTACGAGGGCATGGTGGCCGACCTAATGATTGCCAACAAGATGAGCATAGACATCTACACCATCCGTGCAAGTGTTTTCGCCTCGATGGTGTACAAGGCAAACGAGATGGCGAGAGCCATGAACAGCAAGATAAAGTCCCGCAAATAATGCAATGTACTCTGATGATTGGGCTGTAAGGTGCGATACCTTGCAGCCCTTTTCGTCGCTCAATATGAACATTTTACTTTGTTGTTTAGTAATAATTTCGGTAAACAATGAAATTATGAGCATCAACAAAGAGATAGACCGCCTGACTGCGAGGGTGGCGGTCATTGAGCAAAAATGTGACCTGATACTGGCACGCATTAAGACCCTCCAAACAAGTAGAGACATTGACGGACAGATTGAGCGGATGCACCGCCAAGCGAGAGCGATGCGCAAGCACCTACGGCGATGAACGGAGTGGGCGAAATGATTGCCGACCTCTATCCGTGGATTAGGGGTGTGGCATGCCGCATCTCGTTGAACGAGATGGACGGCGAAGATTTGGCGCATGACACGATAGTTAAGGCATTGCTAAACCGCCGTAGATTTGACCGTTCAAAGGACATCAAGCCATGGCTGATGACCATCATGATGAATACGCTAAAGAGCGACACACGGCACCGGCATTGCATTGAGTTCTGCCCCCTGCAAGATGATTGGGCAGGTGCGACCCTTGACATGGCACGGCGATATGAGTTGCAGTCAATCTTGGAGACGATAAGCGGCGTGGCAGAGCGTGACATCAGGATGCGGTCATTATGGCTATACGCTCATGGCTACGACTATGGTGAGATAGCCGTAATCACCAATGCGAGCATCGGCACCGTCAAGAGCCGTTTGCACTACTCACGCAAGCGGCTGAAAATGTTGCTAAACCTCTAAATGTCAGTAAAAGTTAAGGCGCTAAAATGGCGGGCAAAAAATTTGCGTCTATTGTAAATATACGCTAACTTTACAGTACAATAATAAACTACAAGTCAAACCATTAAACTGTAAAAGTTATGCAGACAAAAACAAATTTCCGCGTGAGAGTTATGAACTATGCTCATCACATCTTCGAGACCCAGAACTACACATGGAGTGCCGCATTGAAAAAGGCATGGACGCTTTACCGACTCGTCAAGGCCATGCGCAAAGGTGTGGTTAAGTTCTACTATGAGAAAGTCGATGGCAGTGCCCGAGTTGCCTACGGCACACTGTGCAATCTTCCTGCCGGAGTGACTTTCCGCAAGAAAAGCGGCAAGACTCCGAGCTTCAGCACAATGTGCTACTGGGACACCAAAAAGCAGGCATTCCGCTCATTCCGGGTTGAGAACTTCATCGCCGTAGCCGTATGAATGGTTTACTTATCACCCCCGAGGCGAGCGTGACCGAGTTAGTCCCTGCGAATGGCAGGGACTTCACGCTCGAAGAGTTGCAGAGAAGCGTTGGCGGGTGCATCGAAATCCTCGACCTCACGCCAAAGACCATCATGATTGTGAATGAGGATGGCAAAGGCAGACTGTACCCGAATATGATGGCGACTGTTATCGCCAAAGGATGCCGAGCAATATTCCCTCGTGACTACATCGCCGGCAATGCCGTGATGTGTCCGAGCTGCATGGTTAAGTGAGCCATCCTTTTAATTGAAAAAGATGGCCGATTTCGTGCCCCAAAATTGCCGAAATCGGCCGTTTGAAGAAAAAAAACGCACTTTTTTTGAAAAAAGTTGCCAAAAAATTTGCACAATCAACAAATGTTGATTACCTTTGTAGTGTTCTAAGGAACAAGAGTTCATTCACCGATTGTTTAACCCCTAAAAGATTTCCAAAATGAACGATGACAAATTCAAGAAAGAAATCACCGAGGTTGTTGCCCTGCTGCTCAAGTTCAGGCAAATGGCTGACAAGAGTGACAAGCGCATTCTCAGAGACATCATCAGAGCGATAGTTAAGGAGCTCACGAGAGTTTAACCTCCAAAAAAGAACCCTCCCCGAAAGGGGAGCGGTTCTTTCAAAAAAAACATTTGATATGGACATACCAAACATAACAATCGAAGGCAAAAACTACAGATGGAGCGATGGTTTCTTTGCTACCGACACAGGCGATATATTACAGGCCGATGCACTGGTTTATATATCGCCGAAAGGTAATTTTATCGTTGCAGAGGATACACCACAGGCGATAAGGATGTGCAATGATGGCGAATGGATTTATCGTTTTGAGGACATGCAGTGCACTGGCAGGGAGATTAACGAAATTATTGCCGAACGTATCGTAGCGCATGGTATTGATGTTCCGCAAAATTTCTGTTATCGAGAGTGTACAAGCATGATGCAGCTTTGGGATTTCAACAGGAAATTAAACAATCACAATAATAAAAAATCTATGGAAGATAGAGAATTGATTAACGAGATTATGGAACGTGCCCAATCGGAGGAGGGCCAGCGGCTCGCCGATGAGGCAATAGCTCGTTACAGGAATGCGCCCTCAGATAAGCGGGTGTTTGACCTCAAGGAGCAAGACATCATGAAAGTGCTCAAAGTTTCGTATATAGCAGAGCGTTTCTTTGGGCGTTCTCGGTCATGGCTGTGTCATAAACTCAACCACGACATGAGAAACGGCAAGCCCGATGACTTCACAGATGAGGAACGCAAGAAACTAAAGGATGCGCTTGACACGATAGCCTACGAAATTCAAATCCTGTCGGATAATATGTAGTTAATTAGTCATCGTTCATCTACATTACCGACACGGGCGTACCTGATTGCAGGTGCGCCCTTTTTTTGGCAACATCACTGGCCATAATATTCCTCATTTCGGCAACAATGGCCGTTAAAATATTCCCATGAGAGCGTAATTGGCATTTAACACACAAGAACACAAACAATTAACCGACTATTTTGTCACGTCCGCAATTTTGAGATTTCAGAAAATTGCGCCTATCGGTTGCTTTTATCTTTATATTTGCGCCAAAGAGAAAGAGCAACGGCAATGCGCACGAAATTCCACATCATCATAGGCAATGACAGCCACGAGGTAGCCCCGACCGACATCAAGAATTGGAGCGAGGTGAAATTCACCCTGGAGCGCAAGGACTTCAGCGGCGTGATGCGTTCATTCTCGTCAGACTTCGAGTTTGTCGGCGATGCCTTTATCTTGTTGCGTGACCTCTATCTTGCTGATGGATTTCTTGCCTCTGCCGAGGTGGCCGTCTCGACCAAGAATAACGACTGGACTTATACCGAGCAATTCCGCTGCCCGCTGGATTTCTCCACCATAGAGATTGAGAATAGTGTGCTGTCCATCAAATCAATCGACAACACGCTATCGGGATTGCTCAAAGCGCAGAAATCGACAAAGTACGAATTTCCGATGGATAATTTCGACACAGAGACAATCGAAGTCAAGCGCATGGCGATAAGCAACAGTCAAAAGTGGGCATTCGAGAATAGCAACCTTTCAAAACTCGATTTTGTCAACCTCACAATGACGCAGGATGCCATTGTGACTACTGAGTACATCGAGCCACGAAACGAGCAGCACGCAGAGCCGTTAAATTCTTTTTTTGCGAAAGTAAATGAGATTGGGGCCACCTTGAGCGTGTATGTCAAAGGGCTTGTAAGATGCTATTTTAGTCCGACAAAGAAAGGGCTTGGATATAGAACAGAAACATCATGGATTGACATTCCGATAGCCCAATTACAAGTCAGGACTATCGAGTCGGACGAGAGCGATTATAGTCATTATACTAATCTTTGTGATGATGACCTTTTGCACAAGCGCGTAAATGGCACGTTGTATAATATGCTTGTCGGAGGCAGCAAAGATATAGTTTTCGGCAATCTCAATGAGCTAAAAGCGGCGAGGACTTTCTTTATTGATGGTATGTTTGGTGTCGTTCGTGGTGAGAATGGAAGCTCTGACCCTGGCTATAGTCCGTATTGGCAAAACAACATCATCTATGAGTATCAGAACGGACGATGGCTTAACAAGGGATGTCCCGAGGATTATTATCAGGATAGGAATATAGGCATAGGCTACGGCAACGGCACTGCCGGCATAGACAGCACAAGATTGACGAAGGGGTGTTTCGTCCAGCTGTGGTGTACGGAGCAGATGATGTTGCAATATGCCACCTTTGAGGCAAAGTGGAATGACCCGATACCAAATTCGCTATTTTGCCGATCGATAACGCCGACTGCCCTCGCGACACAGATAGTACAAGCCATATCGCCAACGGCGACAGTCACAATAGACAACAATGCCACATTGGCCAACACTCGTATTGTTCCCGGCGAGGAATTGCGTCAGATTTCAGCCGCAAAGATTTACTCCACATTCCAGCAATTCGCTGATTGGATTGAGGCTGTGTTTGGATATACTTACCGCGTCGAGGGCAATGTTGTGCACTTTGCTCGCCGCTCTGATATATTCGGTAATGAAGTTGTCAAAGTGATTGATTTTGCCAATGATGTTAAATACAGCATCAACAACGAGCTTATCTATGCCGAAGTCCAGGCTGGTTACAGCAAAAAAGAGTATGGTGAAATCAATGGCCGGTATGAGACGAATTTCACCAACTACTACACCACCGGCTATAATGTGACTGACAAGAAATTGCAGCTGATAAGTAAGTATCGCGCCGACAGCTACGGCATTGAGTACACGGCGCGAAAAAGCGAGAGCGAAAGCAAGGACGATAAAGCCGATGAGGATGTTTTCATAGTTTATGTCAGTTCAGGGGTATATAACACAACCGGCAACTCTGTTTACAATCCCTCCGTATGCATTGCCAACAACAGTGCATTTATCGCCGCTCTCGGCAATGGCAAGTCAATAACCCTCACCATGACATCAAGCGATGGCAATAATGGCCTGAGCAATGTTGTGATTGATGCAGGTAGCGCATTGTTTTCAGCCGGCGAGCTGGAGTTTACGACAGATGACATGGTATTGCCTGAGGACTGGGACGGACTCGTGCAAGTTGATTATGATGGTTACCGTTATCGCGGTTACATCAGCAAAGCAGAAGCAAGCTATGGACACACAGCAGGCATTGAGTACACACTAATCGTAAAAGACATCACAGAACTATGATATTATCGCCTTTCACCCCTATATTCTTCCAGCCGCGCAAAGGTAGCAACGGAGTGCCAAGCAGGTACATTCAGACTTTTGCGCCGACCGACCACATAGAGTTGCAGCTCATCGGTGTGGTGGGTGACACCCCTCCAACGACAAAACTCTATGACGCATACGATGACAGCGAAATTTACACTATCGTTTGGAGTTCATGGCAGATGAACACCACCGACCTGTTATATTTCGCCACCATTACAGGTTTGAGCAACGGCCACTATTACATCGTTATGGACGGTATCGGCACCAGTGAGCCGTTCAAGGTGACTGACTATGAGCTTGAGCTCAATCAGACCACGCTCATACAGTATGCGATGAAAGACAACAAGCAGCGCGATGATGCCGTGTTTCTTATTGACAGAATGCCGATGTTTTTTGATTTCAGGGTGCCGGGCGGTTTCAAGGACGGCGGCTGGGCGTTCGGCGTGGAGAATGAGCAGTTTGTCACCGATGATGCCAACATCGTTGAATTATATGGCATGGAGAGCACGCAAAAGACATTCACCATGGGCGAGGGTGACGGTGTGCCTATATGGTTTGGCGAGCTGCTGAACCGACTGCTTACCTGTCACTATGTCTATTTTGACGGCGTGCGCTATGCAAGGAAAGAGAGCAACGTGCCTGAAGTGAACATCCAGGACGATTTGCTCAACTCATTCGTGATAACCCAAGTCGTGCAGAAAGTCACTTTGCTCAATCCTGCCGTCGAGCAAAGCAACCATGTAGCAATCCGCCGCACCGGCGAGGATGGTGTCGATAACGACTATCGCGGCACTGACCAAGTAATAAGTCTTGAAGATAATATAAACAGATTAATCAATTAAGATATGACACAAGAGGAATTTCAGAGCATTGTTAATGCCGTCCTTTCAGCCATAAGGACAAACAGCCGGACTATCGCACAGTTAACCGCCGTGCCGTCGCTGTCAGACAGTGACAGTTTCGAGGTGAGTGGCGGCAAGCGAGTCACCTATGGCGTGTTAAAGAGCCTCATTGCGTCGTTTTCGTCAGCCGACACTGACACGCTCCTTGCTCAGATTAACCGAAAGGAGTTGCAGTCTGCGTCGATCACGACCACCGAGACCACCGCCACAATCACCATTAGAAATGTCGGCGGCACATCAATCTCATGCAGTGTGCCTGTGGCCACCGACAACCAAGCGGGCATTATCACCGCCACGCAAAAGGTAAAGATAGACAGTGCCTACAGCAATGCCCAAAGCGCACTCACGCAAGCGGGCGAGGCAAAGAGTGCCGTGCAGACACTGAACAACAAACTCGGAACGGCAAGCGGTATCGCCACGCTGGATGCCAATGGCAAGCTGAATAGCAATCAAGTGCCGAGCAATGTAGTCACTAATACAAAACTTGAGGCTGTCGAAGATAAGGCTGATGCGGCGCAGAGTGCGGCTGATGCGGCTCAAGAGGCAGCGGACGGCGCACAAGCTGCTGCCGAGGCGGTGGCCGCCACCGTGGAGGCGATGAAGAAATACGGCTACAAGTTCATGGGCGTGGCAACGCCGACCACGGACCCCGGCACACCGAGCGAGAACGTGTTCTACCTCGCCACCACCGAGGGCGACTACACCCACTTCCCGACCAATGCGTCAACCGATGAAGGGCCACTCTATTTCCACCTCGGAGCCGACGATGTCGCCATCCTGCGCTACACCAAGCCGACCGATGACTCGCCTATCATCTCCAACTGGAGCAAGGTGACGCTGAACCTGGCCAAAGGCACAGCGATTACCGCTATAAGAACCGCCATTGAGAACATAGCAGCCGATATAACCGACCTTGAAGACAGCATCGCTCCGCGTCTGTTCTTCAACGGCAACGTGCTCACGGGTACAGAGGGAGAGAACCTCACCCTGGCGCAGTTCGTGGCACTGACCGCCGGCACGGCATTCGCCTTTGCCCGGAAGAAAGGCGTAGTTGTGACTCTCTCCACGGCTGACGGCTTGAAGAACTACCAGTGGAAAGGCACGACATGGAACAACACCGATGACTGGCGCAACTTCGGCGGCTCGGCTGCCGTGGGTAACTGCTACAACGTCACCAACGAGGCGAGCGACCTGCTGCCTGCCGGTACGGGCTATTTCACCCTCACCACCGCCATCGCGGCCGTGAAGACCAAAGGCGTGCAGGGTGTGGGTATGCAGATAACCTTTGCCGTTGGAGAGTCCACTTGGAAGACTTACCAGTATGTGGGTGCCGACGTGACCGACACCAACTTTGACCTCGAGACCAACTGGGTTGACATGGCGGGTATCACCGCAGGCAACGAGGCAGTAATCAACATTCTCGACCTTTGCGGCCCTTGCACGGTTGCCCCTTACTACAACCTGCAATATGCCATCGCCGCGCTTGTTGACAAGCAGAATGCGACAGGTATCACCTACGCAAAGAGTGGCCTTGTCATCACCTACCCGATAGGCGAGAACCTTTGGGAGGCCAAGCAGTTCAACGGCATCGTCGAGAACTTCGGCGAGACCGGCCTGTGGAAAGACTTCGGCGGTGGCGGCAGTGGAGAGGTAGAGACCAGCGACACCCCTGTCAGCGGTGGCGAGGACGCGTTCAGCACAGGCGGCGCTTATACCCACCTCGCAAAGGGTGTGGAGATGCTGGAGGATAGCGAGGCACAGCAGCGTGAGGATTACGTTGAGGGCTACAACTACTTCTATCTCATCAACGAGAATGGAGACCGCATCGGCAACGTGTGGCGCATACCCAAAGGCGGTGGCGGCTCATCGACGACCAAAGTGTTCAGCGTGAACTTCCAACAATCGCCGTTCTATGCCGCCGTTGGTGGTAATTTTACCTTGCGTGCGTCTATCCGCAGCGCGACCGAGGAAGGTGGCGTGACGACTACCGACAGCATCGAGTCTATCCAAATCGTTGACCGCGACACCGCCCAGGTTCTGTTCAGTGACAGCACCACCCACGCGTCGAGCGAGAGCCGCACCGACTACTCGTTCACCTTTGACCTGTCCTCGTTCTTCACCTCGGCAAGCACCCGTCGCCTGCAACTGATTGCTGTGGACGGTGCCGGCGATAGGGCATCACGCACTATCAACGTGGTGGCCGTGGACGTGACTTGTCAGTGTGTGCAGGTGCTCAACTACACCAATGCGAGTGTGGTTTTCACCACCGACACCGTCAAGTCGTTGCAGATGTACCAGTTCCCGAACAACCAGGGCACGATTACCGCCGTGGTTGACATATTTGTGAACGGCGAGTGGGTGAACATCGGCACGGCGCAGGTCACCGACAGTTATGCGCACAACATCACCGTCAACCCGACCGCTTTGGGCCTGACGCACGGCGCATACCCCATCCGTATGTACGGCACCGACAACGCCAGCAGCGTGCGGGGCAACACCGTCTATTCGACGATTATGGTCGTTGACACGGCGAGTTCACTGCCCATCGTCGCCATGCGCTACAACGATGCCAACAATGGACAAGTGCGGCTCTATGACACCGTGGCCCTTGAAGTCACCGCCTACACGCCCGACGCACAGGAGGGCGAGGTGTAGTTACCGAGAATGGGGCCACCATCGCCACGCTGAATGTGAACCGCAGTTCCGTGGAGACCGTGAACCGCCAAATTAGCGGTGTGGAGCAAGGCACGACACTTGCCTACCAAGCCACGAGTGGAGCCAGCGCGAGCGGCACAATCAGCCTCACCGTCAACGGCAGCGTGATTGATGCGGCACTGACCACCGGCGCGATATGTGCATTCGACTTCGCCAACCGCACCAATAGCGAGGCAGGAAACCACGAAATCGTGGACGGCAACTACGAGATAGCCGTGAAAGGCTCTAACTGGTCGTCCAACGGCTTTAAGAACTATCTCGGCGGCAACGCCCTTGCCGTGAAAGAGAACGTGACGGCAGAGTTGAACCTCGCTCCGTTCGCCACTGTAGATGTCGCCAGCACAGGTTTCGCCCTGCTGTTCCAGTTTGCCTCGAACAACATCGCCGACAACGATGCCCACCTCATGGAGTGCTACGACGAGAACAACGGAGCGGGCTTCTACATCACCGGTCAGGCTATCGGCATCAAGTGCGGCAGCAAGGTCGAGGAGAGAACCTACCCCAACGGCGAGCGCATCACCGTTGGCATCCTCGTTGAGCCATCGAGCAAGTATGTGGAGTTCAAAGGCACGCGTTACTCGCTAATCAAGTTGTTCATCAACGGCGAGGAGAGTGCCTGTGTCGAATACACCTCCAATAACGACCTATTGCAGGACAGTACCATCAAGTTCAGAGGCACCGAGGGTGACTTCTACCTCTACTACCTGATTGCGTGGATGCAGTACATCGCCTGGATGCTGCAGTTCTTCAACTACCTCGTCAAGTTGACCGACACCTCGGCGATGGTGACGGAGAACACTTTCGAGGACGTGTGGAGCGGCAACACCTCCAACGGCCCCACGGCAGCGAAACTCGCCGCAAAGGGTATGCCGTACTTGATTGAGGCACCGTTCAACGGCAGTGACATCACCGCCCTGGACAACACCACCTCGACGAGCCGCAACAACTACATCACGCTGACCTACCGCGACCCGAGCCGTCCGTGGCGCAACTTCGTCGCTACCGATGTGCGCCGGCGCAACCAGGGTACGACCTCGGCGAAGCGTCCCATCAAGAACGCCCGTTACTACCTCGCCAAGAAGAACGGCTCGACCTACGACAAGTCCACCAAGACCGGCGGCACAGTGGTAACGCCCGAGCTGTCGAGAACCGAGTTCATTGCCGCCTACGGCACCGAGCACATCGCGCTATACGACGAGGCTGTGGCACTGTTCGCCAAGAACAAGGTGCGTGTGAGAGAGGACAGCATTCCCGTTGACCTCATCACCGTCAAGGTGGACTACTCGGACAGCACCAACGCCAACGACTGCGGCGCGTGCAACATGATGAACACCGTCTATCGCCGTCTGGGAGCGCAGTACATGACGCCTGCGCAACGCTACTACGACGGCACCTACGACAACGGCGATGTCCATTTGACTGGGTTGCAGTTGAACCACTCGACGGCAAACCACCCGATTGCCATGTACCGCGACTTCAGCGGCACCGGGACGAGCCTCAAGTTCTACGCCAAAGGTAACTGGAAGGAGGACAAGAACGAGCAGATGGCTCTCGGCTTCAAGGACACGCCGGGCTACAACAAGGGCTGCCTCAACTACGGCGACTTCGTTGAGTTCTTCGGCACGTCGAGCGAGACGCTGGCGCAAGCCGTGACCCGCTTCCTCTCGGCAAGCGTCACGAAGGACACGAGCAAAGTGTACCTTATCTCGCAGTACTGCGGCTCGTCCTACAAGTTCTACCGCTATCGCAATGGCGCGTGGACCGACACCACCGGCACAATGCGGCAGGTGAATGGCGCATGGGTCATCACTGGCGACGTACTGAACCCAGTGGATGGTTTCGAGTTGCTTGCCTACCAGGGAATGTGCTGGTGGCAGGGCGTTGCGAGCGTGAGCGACTTCATGGCTCCCAGCACCAACATCTCCTCATGGGTGCAGAAACTCATCGATAAGGAGGGTAGCGGTGTGTCCGGCACCACGTTCCCCGCGTGGACCAACTACTACGAATGCATGATTGACGATGACCAGCTGCAGGCCGACCTCGCCATGGGGCGCAAGGCTCCCTACTGGCTCTACCGCCTGCTCAAGTTCTGCAACGACTGCGACTACTCGCAGGGTGCGGACCTCAGCGGCGACTGGCACGACAATCTCCACAAGTACGTCAACCCCTATGCGCTATATGTTTACAACGCATTCACCGACTATCTCGCCGCCGTTGACCAGCAGGCCAAGAATATGCAGCCCATGTTCTTCCTCGACGAGGGCGGTTCGGTAGAGGGAGGCGTGTACAAGTACAACGGCGTGGCCACCGAGGATTGTGCCGTGCGCATGTACCCCAACAAGGTGTACGATGCCGACACCCTGCTCGGCAAGGACAACGCCGGTGGCGCGACCGTCGATCCCGAAGTTGACCCCAACAAGCCGAGTGACCCGACCACTGGCTACAACAACCCCTATGCCGGTTGGGGCTCCGTGTTGTGGAACAACATCTACCGCCAGCCAACCGTCAAGGTCGATGCGAACAACGAGACCGACATGAACACCATCGTAGCGGCCATGCGCAACCTGCAAGCCACTGTCGATGGGGTCACTCTGTCGCCGTTCTCGCCTGAGGGCTGCAAGCACTTCTTCCTCGACAACATCTGCAAGCGTTGGCAGAAGACTGTCAGCTCGTTTGACGGCGAGAGCAAGTACATCGACAGCACCGAGAACATCGACACAACGGTTGAAGACAACACCACCTACTTCTACGCGCTGCACGGCTTGCGCCTCACCTCGCTGCCGTCGTTCATCGACCGCCGTTTCCGCGTCCGTGACGGCTTCTACCGCACTGGGTTATTCTTCAGCGGTGTGTGGTCGGCGCGTATCAACGGCAACGTGAGCACGTCAGGCATCACTATCAAGGCCGCCAAGACGGGTTACTTCGGTGTCGGTAGCGACAACTCGGGCAACCTCCGTGAGAGTGTGTACCTTGAGGCCGGACAGAGCCACCGCTTCACGCTGTTCGACCACACCGAGGGCTCATTGCTCTACATCTACCAGGCGAACCGCATCAAGGAGATAGACCTCAGCGAGATTTCCATTTCGCAGAGCGAGATTGTGTCGTTCGGTGCTTTCACCCTCGCAGAGAAGATAATCCTCGGTGGTGCTGACCACGTCAACATGGGCATCGGCTCTTACGCCCCCATGACCGAGCCGCCGCTGGGCTCGCTGCCGTTCCTCAAGGAGTTGAACATCGTCAGCACCCTTGCCACGGCCATAGACGCGTCGCAGTGTCCTCGTCTGGAGACTTTGGACGCGACCGGTTCACCGCTTGCGAGCCTCGCCCTTGCCGAGACTTCGCCTGTGAGTGTGCTGACCCTGCCTGCGACTATCTCGCGCCTCACGCTCGTCAACCTGCCCAACCTGTCGTATGAGAGCGGTTGCCTCACTTTCGAGGGCATGAGCGCGTTGACGCAGATACGCATCGACGGCTGTCCGCTGCTTGATGGTGCGAAACTGCTCAACGATGCAGTGACCGCAGGCGCATCGCTGACCCGCATCCGTCTTGCGGGCATTGACGTAACCGGAAAGAGCGACATCCTCGTTGCCCTGCGCAACATGGGTGTGCGTGGACTTGACGCAAACGGCGATGCCATTGCTGAGAGCAACCAATGTTCCGGCTTGGCTGGTGTGTGGACGTGCAGCGATGTGATAGAGGCCACCTTGCTCGCCAGCCTGCAAGCCTACTTCCCGTTGCTGACCATCTACAACGCCCAGTACACGGTCGTGCAGTTGGATGACACCAAGACCGCGCCTGCCGAGGACAGCGTCATCAACCTTGACAACGGCACTTATGCCAACGACGGCAAGATGGGCTACGTCGCCAGCGGCCATATAACCAAGATTAAGGCAATGATGCACGTCTATAAGTCTGTGTACGACGAGAGTGCACAGAAGATGAAGTGCTACCAACTTGACGATGACGACATCGAACTGCTTGCCAATGGCGAGTCCTTTGACAGGACCGATGCAGGTGGCGAGGGCTACGATGTGATGCTCGGCCTGCCTCATTTTTGGTACAAAGGAGTGAACGACGCGCTCAACAGGAAGAAATACCTCGTCCTGTCGAGCGAGACCGGCACACCCCGAAGTACGGCATCCGCCATCAGCCGTGTGTCGCTTGCTGCAACCATTGACGGGGCGGCCAACCCTGCTTTGGTCGCCGAGTACGTGGCCGTGTATATGTCGGCGTTCAATGTCGGTGACGTGTTCTCTTCCGCCAACCTGGGCCAGTCGTCCACCACGAAAGTCTATCAGATGAGCGTGGAGGGCATGAAGCAGGTGCGCTGGCCGACCATGAGCAGTTCGACCACCGGCATCCTGTTCCTCGACAAGGACGGCAAAGTCATCAGCAAGTTCGCGCCGTCGATCGCCGACAGCATGACCGACTTCCTCGCCGGTGACTACGTGTTCATAGACGTGCCTGCCAACGCCGTGATGTTCGTGTTCACCGTGCCCATCACGTTCGGCAACACCACCACACTCGACGAGAGCGAGGCTATCGCCGTCAGCAGTACGGCGATTGAGGCTATCGAGCCCGACTGGGTGGAGCATGACTTTGAGCTCATCGGCACCTACAAGGCTTACAAAGACGCGCTGCAACGTCTGCGCAGTGTGAGCGGTGTGGCACCCACCCGAGGCTCGGGAACATCGACCACGAGCAGCTACTGGCAATACGACGCCAACGGCAATGTCGTTTCGGCCTTGCCCGACAGCAGCCGCACGTTCAACATGACGTACCTCGACTTCCGAAACCTCTCGCGCTGCCGTGGCGCGGGCTACCAGCTTGTGGACTACGAGATGCACAAGTGCGTTGACCTGCTGTTCCTCGCCTGCTTCGGCACCCGCAACAGCCAGTCGCTGTTCGGCAACGGACAGGGCAACGGCACGCAGACCGGCGGCAGCGACATCTACACGACCAACATCGAGCGTGACGCGTCGCCGCTGCGTGAGGCCTCGCGGCCCCGTTTCTTCGGCTTGGAGGACTGGTGGGGCAACTGCTGGGAGTTTATGGACTTCGTGGCCATCAATGTCAAGAGTTACGCCGAGTACTACAAGAACAAGTGCGAGGTTCCTGCCGGCAGCGATACGGACAGGGTTTGGCACATCCGCATGCCCGACGGCACCGAGCGCGCCGTCAAGGGCGACCCGAACAGCAACTCAGGCGAGATTGTCCGCTTGCGCTGGGGGCGCTTCTGCGATGTAGTGCCGAGCAAGTTGCACACTAACACCAGCTACAACCAGTACTACTGCGACATGATGGAAATGAACAATTCTACTGGTCGCGTCGTGGCGCGGTCCGGGTACAGCGTCAGTGCGTACTACGGCTTCGTCTGCGTGGTCGCGAGCTTCGCTTCCTCGTACTCGAGCGGCAGCTTCGGCGCGCGGCTTGCCTTCAGGGGCGCAATCGAAATCGTCGAGTAGCGAGCGTGAGCGTCGGCGAAAAAATCGGCAAAGCGTAGAGTGAGAGTCGCCGTAAGGCGGCTGCTCACTCTCCCTTTAGCCGCGAAGCGGCTTCGATTTTGAAAATTTTTTGTTCCAGGTGGCACAAATCGCAAAAAATGCCGTACCTTTGTCGCCGAAATCAAGGCGGACGACCTCTTTGTGGTCGCGTCGTGGCGCGGTCCGGGAACAACAACAATGCGAACTACGGCTTCGTCTACGTGAACGCGAACAACGCTTCCTCGAACTCGAACAGCAACAACGGCGCGCGGCTTAATTTCAAGGTACACCGCCCATGTTTCAGCGTGGGCAGGTCGCAAATCGTTCCTCTACGTCGGCGACGTGTCGCCATGACGCACGGGCGAGGGGTCTGAGCCTCGGCAATCCTTTGTGGAGGAAGTTAATTTCCTCCACGAGAAGACCGAAACAAAAGAAACGTGGCAGAATTGCCGGTAGCGGAAGCGACAGTGACGAGCCACATCACCCTGAAGGCAATGAAACGATATGGGCACTTGATACCGTTAATCATCGAGCAGGGAAACATGAGCACCAGCTTTGATGATGTGCTCGGCGACTTGAAGAACGAGAGCCGCAAGGCCACTCTGCGGGCAAGGAAACAGGACATCATCGACCGATTAGCAGCCGCCATCCGTGACGGCTCTTTTCGTATCACCACCGTCCATGAGATGGAAGTCACCGACGGCCCGAAGCGGCGTGTCGTGCAGGCACCGCCCGTCATCCAGCGCATAGGCTGCCACGCCGTCATGAACATCGTTGACCAAGTGTGCTACAAGTCCATGATATCCACCAGCGCGGCGAGCATCAAGGGGCGAGGTATGCACTACCTGCACAAGATTGTGAGCGATGACCTGCGGCTTTACCCCGACGAGACCACCTACTTCTACAAGTGCGACATCAAGAAGTTCTACGAGAGCATTGACCAGGACATCATGTTCGAGTGTGTGTGCCGGTACATCAAAGACAAGACGCTGCTGCCAATACTCGAGAACTTTGTGCGTGTCATGCCGTCGGGTTTGGCAATAGGTCTGCGCTCGTCGCAGTGCTTCGGCAACATACTGCTCGACCGCGTTGACCACTTCATGAAAGAAGTGGTGAAAGTGCGTTATTACTACCGCTACTGCGACGACATCGTGATGCTGCACAGCGACAAGAAGACTCTTTGGCTGTGGCGCGACATCCTCGTTGACCAACTCGCGTTGCTCGGCTTGTCAATCAAAGACAACGAGGTTGTGCGTCCTGTCGCCGATGGGCTGGACTTTCTCGGCTTCGTCCACTACGGCACGCACTCGCTGTTGCGCAAGCGAGTGAAGAAGCGGTTCGCCCGGCACATGGCGAAAGTCAAGTCACGAAAGCGGCGTGTCGCCCTCATGGGCTCGTTCAAGGGCATGGCGGTGCACGGAGATTGCAATCATTTATATTACACAATAACAGGTTACCAAATGAAGAAATTCAGCGAAATGGGCGTGACGTACACGCCAGCCGATGGGAAAAAGCGTTTTCCTGGCAAAACTGTCCGACTGGGCAATATCAGCAACAAAGTGATTGAAATTCACGACTACGAGACTGGCATCAAGACGAGTCAGGGCGAAGACAGGTATGTGGTGAGTTTCTATGACCCACAGAAGAAAGAGTGGGGCAAGTTCTTCACAGCGTCCGAGGAGATGAAAAACATTCTCGATCAAATCAGCGACATCGAGGATGGTTTTCCCTTTGAGACAATTATTGAAAGCGAATTGTTCGACGGCAACAAGGTCAAATACAAGTTCAGTTGAGATTTCAGAAATTTGAACCGTCGTATCTATTTTTGACTTACCTTTGCGGTGAACAATCAATTAAAACCGCAACGATATGGAGAAAATGTACGGCGCCGTTGAGCGTTTCGACGGCATTCAGCAGATAGGTCGCACCACCTTTGAGGTGTTCTACGGCTTCGGTGAGGACGAGAACGGCAAGTTCCAGTATCGGCAGACGCTGCCGTACAAGCCGCCGTTTGATTTCGTCAAGGACATGGTGTTGACGCAAATCAATGCCAACACACAGGAGAAAATCACGTCGGGGTTCAAATGGAACGATTTGCTTGTGTGGCTCAGCGAGGCGAACCAACTGAACTACTCCCGCGACTTCCTCGTCGCCTCGCACCTGCATGAGCGCGGCGAGCAGTTGGAGTTGCCCACCTACAAGTTCGGCACCGACGATGCCCCCATTTACTACACTTTCGAGACCTTCGAGGAGTTCAAGTCATTCAGTGCGGCATGGGCGAAGCACATCAGCGACACCGTGCGCGACGGCTGGCACGAGAAGGCGAATGTTGACTGGTCGGGCTACGAGATTTGACATCCAACTACAATTAAGCGCATCATAATTTGGTGCGCTTAATTTCTACACCTTAAAATAGCATTTTCCGCAAAACCTTAAATAATACCACATTACACGATTTCCGAATTTGAGATTTCAAAAATTTGACTGAATGTGTTGTTTAAGTCCTTATTTTTGACGAAAAAATAAAGGACTATGAACACTGAATATCTTAACCGGCTATTTTTCTCGGTGATTGGAGCGGTAACCACCGCGTTATCGCCGACATTACCCTACATTTTGCTTTGCACGGTGGCAGTCCTTGCTGACTGTTACACCGCATGGCGGCTTGGCAAGCGCGTCAAAGCGGCGCACCCTGATAAGACTACCAGTAACACAGGCAAGTTCAACAGCCGCCATTTCCGTTCCGTGCTCGTCACATTGGCAGAGGTTTATGCCCTGCTCGTATTCGCGCACTTCACCCACATCTACATCACCGGCGAGTTACCGTTTAACGCATTGAAGTTGGCGGCTGGTTTGGTCATCGGATGGCAGGTGTGGAGCTGCCTTGAAAATCTGTCAAGCTGCAATGGTGCCAAATGGGCAAAGATGCTGCAAAACGTGATGATTGACAAAACCGAGCGGCACTTCGATGTGAATTTGAACGACCTAAAAGAGAGCGACGATGATAACGATTAAGCGTGGCAGCAAGGGCGATGATGTCGTGACCTTGCAGAAAGCATTAGGTATCACGGCCGATGGTGATTTCGGTCCCATGACAGAGTCCGCAGTCAAGTCGTACCAGTCGGCTCACGGATTGACCGCTGACGGCATCGTCGGTGCAAAGACGTGGGCGGCACTGGGAGTTAAAGACACATCCAAGTGCGTTGATCCTTCGGTGGTGTATCTGCCGTTGAGTGTCCATGTGAGCAAGTTGCCCGGGCGCAGCATCAAGTACCTCGCCATCCACTTCACGGCAGGCAGCAGTTCGGCACCTGGTAGGGCAAGGAGCATCAAGCACGTTTTTGAACAACGAAAAGCAAGCGCAGATTTCGCCGTGGACGATGCCGAGATGGTGCAGTTCAATCCCGACTTGCGCAATTACTACTGCTGGGCGGTGGGCGACAAGAAGGCAGCCGTGGTAAATTGTCCGATTGCCAACAACCGCAACACTATCTCAATCGAGATTTGCAGCACGCTGCGCAAAGGCACGAGCGTAGCAGTACCAAACCATGATGGCTGGGAGTTCACCGAGGCGGCACTCAACAACGCTGTGAAACTCGCGAAAATCCTCATGGCGAAGTTTGATATACCCATCGAGCGGGTTGTGCGCCACTTCGACATATCGGGCAAGTTGTGTCCGGGCATTGTCGGATGGAATACCTGCTTCATCTACACCGCCGACGGGCGAAAGACGAGTAAGCGCAACAATAGCGACAAGTGGGAGGACTTCAAAAAGCGACTGGTATGAAAGAGCGCAAATATTTGACCCATGAAGAAAAGGCCGAGACGATGGCCATCCTGATAACCGCCGGCTTTGTCATTGCCGCATTAGTGGTTGCCGTGGTTGCAACCGTCGCACTGTTATGAAGTGGATTATCGCCATATTGCCCATTATGTTGCTGTGCGGATGCCGTACAAAGTACATCGCAACCGAATACCACACCACCGACACGCTCACAGTGACCGACACGATTTATTTGGAGCGCACTGTCGAGGTTTCGGCGGCACGGATGGACAGCAATACAACCAACGAGATTAAAGCCGCGAAAATCAAAATTACGGACTTCGATAGCGTTGGCAATGTGTCGCGTGTGACCGACATCGACCTGACCAGCGAAAAGCAGAGCAAGTCCGGCGGCATCGCTGTTGAGTCATCCATGGCCTCCGAAGTCGAGCAAGCGGGCCACACCGAGCATTCGGCAAGCACGACCGACTATAAAAAAAACGAGATAAAAGTGCCGTATGTGCCGTGGTGGGTCACGGCAGCTGGCATTGCCATGATACTCATAGTAACTTGTTTTTTCATAAGGTTTTCATTAAGGTTAATAAAAAGGTTGAAACATTAGTTGTTAGGTGCAGTCGTGAGATTGCACCTTTTCTTTGAACAATCATCGCCCATCGTGAGTAATAAAAGTGAGCGTCCTGTGATGAGATTGTGATGATGTAAGACGCTTGAAGGGGCGCACCGGCAACGGCACGCCCCTTGTATCAAAAAAGGCGCGGGGAACCACCCACCGCGCCATCAAGTCAAACCAATGTTGTTAACTGAAAGTAACAGACATTGATACTGCAAAGGTAGTCATAATTTTTGTATCGCCAATAGGTTACTTGAAAAAAATCACTTCAAACCGTCAAGAACCAGTCTAATTGCATCCGTTGCCTGTTGCGGTGTGACTGAGATATAGCTGTATAGTGCCGTAGTGACCTTATCGACGCGATGCCCGAGAATGTAATCCACCACGCTCTCGCTGACCCCTGCCTGAAAAGCGTGCTGGGCAAACGACTTGCGAGCCGAGTAGTAAATAATTTTCTTGACACCTGCGAGCTGTGCGAGTTTAGGCATAGACCGTGTGAACGCGTCGTGCATCAGCGATTTTCGCGACGATCTGCCAAACTGCAAAATGCCGTCACTCGCTTTGTATCTGCCAATGATGCCCAATGCCTCATCGGGAATGTCAAATTCGACAAACTTATTCATTTTGGGTTTGTTCTTCGTTTTTTCTCTGACATAGTGGATGGTTTTGCGGCACTCATTAAAGTTGATGTTAAGCAAATCCACCATGTTAATGCCACCGAGATAGTAACTCAACATAAAAGCGTCTCGGGCACAGCCGACTGTCGTGCCGCACTCCACGTCACGGATGCGCTTAACCTCATCAACCGACAACCACGACTGGCGGACTTCCTGCGCCGGCAAGTCATACCCGATGAATGGATTGTAAGCAGGAACAGCATAGCGGCACCGTTCAGCGAAATTGAGCAGCACCATGATGAACACGAGTTTGTCGCGGCGTGTGTTGGCCGTATAGCCGCGTTCCAGCATGAACTTATTGAACCCTGCGAGTGTGAGGTGGCTGATACGCTCAAAGAGCATATTCTCGTCGATGAACGCAGTGATGCAGCGGTAGTGTGCGTTGTACCCTTTGCGTGTGCCGTCAGCGATGTTGGCCACTTCCATATATTTCTCATAGACTTCCTTGAAAGTCTTGTGCCGGTTAAACTCCGAGTGGGTGATTGAATAGACCAGCTCGGGGCAAGTCAGGCCGTCAATGTAGCCCAGTTCGTCAATGGCGTCCTGGTAGTGCTGCACCATCTTGCGGAGTTTTGTGTTCAGGAAAGCGGCATCGCCACGATTGACCACAATGCCGTTCTTGAACTCGCGTGCGTTGTCTATAATAATAGATGTTGGGATGTAGCGTGTCTCGCCGTTGTGTGCGACCGACACCCTCACTTTGTGCCGTCCGCCCTTGAGTGCCTTTGTCGGCACGATGACTGTTCTGATAGTTGCCATGATTTTCGACAATTTTTCGGTAATAAAAAAGGAGATGTTCGATGTTTTTTCGACATTACCAGTGTTTCACCACTGGACGATTTCTCATTGATTATTACGCCCAAACTCCCGAATAGTTCGACATTTAGCGGTTTTAGCGAGGAAAATGCCACTTACTTAAGTAAAATTAACGGCAATTCCAAAAAACGGTTAATTTTTAATCCACTTCTCTGTCGTATCTGGATTTTATGGCATGAGCACGCGCTGATTCTTGGGAATAGTGATGCAACTCGTAACTGTTCACGATGTTCTGCCATAGCACATAAAATCCGGGGCACACACTGGCTATGGGATTTAAATAGATATACGAAATCCAGATTGCGAACGATGTGTTTTTCTGCCCCAGCGCCTGCGCGCCCTCAATGGGGAATCGCTCGTGAACGCCTATGTAGTGCCCGGCCGCGTACTGCACAAAACAGACCACCGCCACCACCGCGGCCATCGCTATCAGGAACCACACACCCACTTCGGCGTGGGCAATGTTCTTCACCGTGATGCCGGTGGTAATCATCAGCGAAAATGCCCACAGATAGAACGAGAGGTCGGTGATGGATATGATGCGCTTGTGCAGGCGGTGGAAGTAGTGCTTTATCACGTAGGCCACTGCCATTGGGAGCACCAGTATCTCGCACACTCGCTCCAATATCAGCAGAAACGACTGTAGCACGGTGTATTCCGATTTCAGTTCGATGAGTGGAAATAGAAGTGGAATCGTCAGGGCTGCGAGAAAATTGGAGATGAACGTGTAGGTGGTCATGCTCGCGAGGTTGCCGCCAAGTTTCTCGGTCACAACGGCAGCCGCTGTGGCCCCGGGGCCAATAATGCAGATAAGCACGCCCTCGGCCAGAATCAGGCTACGCCCATGCAAGTCAAAGCCCTTAATCAGACCAAACACCATCGCCACGGTAATTATCTGAAAGGCGCACACCATCCAGTGCCACCGCGTGGGGCGCATCTTGTGGAAATTCACTTTGCAGAATGTCACCAGTAGCACCAGAAACAGCACCACCGGCATGAGTGTGTCCATTATAGGGCTGAAAAAGTCGGCGGCATCGCTAAGCCCGGGTATTAGTGCGAAGATGAGGTAGATTGTGGCACCGGCCGCAATGGCGCATGGCAGTGTCCACTCTTTTATGAAGTTAATCACTTGTTTCATCATAGCCATTGAGTTTGCGGATATAGTGGTAGAGTTTGTTATAGAACGGATGCCGGGTCATGGTGGTGGCGTCGCCCAGTACAAATAGTTTCATTCTGGCCCGGGTCATGGCCACGTTCATGCGGCGCAGGTCGCGCAAGAATCCTATTTGGCCGTCGTCGTTAGAGCGAACCAAGCTAATCATAATCACGTCGCGCTCCTGTCCCTGAAATCCATCCACGGTGTTCACCGAAATCTGGCGCCGTAGCGGCTTGAAGTATTCGCTTTTCTTGAGCAGTCGGCGCAAGTATTGAACCTGAGCGCGATAAGGCGATATGATGCCCACGTCTATTCGCTCGTCAACTATTCGCTCGCGCCCTATTCGCTCAAAGTAACTCTGCAGTGTGGCCAGTGTGAGGGCGGCTTCGTCACGATTGATGCGCCCGAAACTCTCTCCCACAAACTCCTCGCGGTACTCACCGGCAGTGTCAATCCATGTGATGGCTGTATCCAGGTCCAGTATGCTGCGACTGTGCACCTCGGGGGCGCACTGAACGCGCCCATCATAGAACCAGTTGCTCGAAAATCGCATAATATCTTCATTCATGCGATATTGTACCTGTAATAGGGTGACGGTTTGCGGCTGATTCTCCACAATTTTCTCCATCAGTGTTTTGCCCAGACCGCCGTTGACGGCTTCGATGCTCTTCACAGTGGGTGGCAACTGGCAGTGGTCGCCGGCCAGAATCACGCGGTCGGCCTTGCGAATCGCAATCCAGCATGCCGCTTCCAGGGCTTGGGCCGCCTCGTCGATAAACAGGGTGCCGAAGCGGTAGCCATCCAGAGTGCGGCTGGCACTTCCGGCAAGGGTACACGCTATAACTCGGGCTTGCCCCATTAGGGCATTATGGATACGGATTTCCAGTTCCGTGATGCGGCTCTTGAGGCGGTCCACCTTCTGGTGGTAGTTGTTGTCGCCGCGTTTTCGCGAGCCTTGAACCTCGCGCAAGGCCTTGCGCAAAGCCCACAGCTGAGGATAGTCGGCGTGTGCTTCATAGCGACGCTCGTAGGTGAGCGCAAGCATTTTGTCGGTTACACGTGCCGGATTTCCTATCCGCAACACGTCTATGCCTCGGTTGCCCAGCTGCTCGCTAATCCAGTCCACGGCCATGTTGCTCTGCGCGCACACCAGCACCTGGTTTTCGCGCCGCAGGGTTTCGTAGATGGCTTCAACCAGAGTCGTGGTCTTACCGGTCCCCGGTGGGCCGTGAACCACAGCCACGTCTTTGGCGGTAAGCACGCTGTTCACGGCCTTCTGCTGACTTGCGTTGAGCCAGGGAAACTGAATGGGCTGCAGTTGCAGCGTGGCCGTGGGTAGCAGGCCGTAGAACGTGTCGCGCAACTCGGCCAGGCGATTGCCTTTGGCATTGATTGCGCGTTCCAGTGCCTCGGTCATGAGGCGGTAAGTGGTTTCGTCGAACGACAGTTGCACGCCCAGCCGCTCAGTGCTCTGCAGATGGCTCACGGTGGCCGGATCGCTCACGCTCACCACCATGCGGTTCTCCTCGGCGTAACTCACGGTGCCGCCAAACTTCAGGTAGTGCAGACTGTCGCTACCGTCAACGCTGAAGAACATTACCTGCTTGCCGGGCTCGAAATTGTGCTCGATTTCGGTGTCGTCATCGCGGAAAATCTCAATCACCAGCGAATTGAGCGAGTTGTAGTAGGAACGCCCTGTGCGTGCGGGATACCAGCAGTCGCCTCGCTTCACTTTGCGTGCCACGCCCCACGTCTCGGTGAGCCGCTGAAATTCCTCTTTCTCGGCTGTGTATTCCAGTTTCAGCAGTTCGCGTTGACGGAGCAGTGATTGTATGGCGTTAGGTTTCGTACTCACAACGTGCCTTGTTCCACCCTTACGCAGATACGTTCTATCATGGCGTCGTTCTTGTCCTTGTCGGGGTGGTAGCCGGCTTTCATGTTCACCCCGAAGAAGCGCCCGAATGTTTGCCAGAATCCGGCCCGGAACGTGCCCAAAAATGCCTTAACGATGCTATATGAGTTCTGGTTGGTCTCGCGATTGATGAGCTTTATCAGCATTTTACCCTGCGACTTGGTCATCTTTTTCATCTCGGGCTTGTATTGCCTGAAGATTTCTTTCTCAAACCGCTTCAGGTATTCTTCTTTCTCTTTCTTGGTCTTGTAGGTCTCCAGATACTCGTAGGTCTCGAGCAGCGTTACGCTGATCACTTTGGCGTAGGGTAGGGTGCGCTTCACGTCACGCACCGTTTTCCAGTAAAACTCTTCTTCTTTCTTGTTGCGAAATCGCTCGCGGGGGTAGATGATGATGGGGTTGAACACAAGCATCATCAGCGTGTCGCCGGTTTCTTCCTCCACAAAGTGATACATGCCGGCCCACACTTTTCGCGTCAGGCCGGGCAACTGCTCCAAGTCGGGCATCTCAGGCTCGTTCTGGGCAAGGGCCGGTACAGTCGCGAAAGCGGCACCTATGAGCGTCAATATCATTAAGAGTCGTTTCATTACGCCGGCAAAGGTAAATATTTCTTGCTAAATGGTGGCAAAGTTGGATGGTTAAACTTTGTTGTACAAGCAATTTCGGGTGTGCGTCAGTCGCGGACAAGGCGTTTCTTGCCGTTGCTGATGACGATGCCCCTGCTGTCGGGGCCCACCGGCTGGCCCAGCAGGTTGTAGCGCTGACCATCGGGGGTGGAGATGTCTCGAACAACACTTTCCACGCCGGCTCCGTCGCTTGCCGGGATAAAAATCACTTCTCCCAGCGAGGGATTGTCGGCCTTGTGATACACACATGTTTCGATTAGTTCGGGTGTCTGTTGGGCCACGCTCCAAGTGTTGCCCTGGGCATAGAGCGTGGCTGTGCCGTTGTTTGCCAAGTCGCACCGGGCATACTCGGCATCTCCGTTTCCGTTGTTGCTGAATGTGTTGTTCCCGGGGTTGTAGTCGGCTGCCAGCGGGTCGGCGGTTTTGCCGCAGTTTACTTCGTTGGCACCTATCACGGTGATTCCCCAGTAGTGGCCGGTGATGGTGTTGCCACTCACCACGGCCGTGGTGGTGCCGTATGGGTTAGTGATGTTGATGCCGCTACCGCCACTCATCGGGTTGGCAATGAAGTGATTGTCGCTAATCTCGTTGTCGCAGACGCTCACGTTGCCGCCGCCGGTAATGGTGATGCCGTAGGAGTTGTCTTTCACCACGTTGCGGCTCACCGTGCAGGTGTTAGTGAAGTCCATGCTGAGTAGGTTGCTCAACGCGATGCCACCGGCGCGCGTCACCACTGCTCGTCCTATCACGCTATTGTCGGTGATGACGATGTCGTTATCGCCACTGCAGGTTAGATTAATAGCCGGCAACAGCCGCTCCGACGTGCCATTACCGGTGAACTCGCAGTGGCTGATGGTGATGCCTACCGGCGTGTTGGCTCCTGAGGCCACGCATCCGCCATAGCTTCCGGTAAATAAGCACTCGGTGATGGCATTGCCGCTGCCTACTGCCGTGAAGTTCACCGCATTACTGCTCAGCCGGCCGTTGTGGTTCTTAAACTGACAGTTGTCGAGCGTCAAACTACCTTGTGGCGAGCCAAACGAAATCCCTACGAACTCAAAAGTAACATTGCTGAAGCGGCACTGTGCCTTGTCGCAAAACACTCTGATGCCTTGCGCCGTCTGCGCCGCGTCATCGTCGGTGGCGGTGAGGGTGGCGCCGTTCTCTACCTCAGCCATGATGTCGCCGTTGACGCACAATCGCGCGTCGGCGGCAAACTTGACCACATCGCCGTCGGCGATTCTTAGCGTGTTGCCGTCGGCAATAGTGAGCTCACTGCCGCTTACCGTAAGACCGCCGCCGTCGAGCGTTATTTCCTCGTCACTTGTGGGCCCGAAAACGTATTCACCGTCCTTGATAGTTACTCCACTACCGCTGATTGCGGCCAGAGAAGCGAAAGTGTATTCCTTGGCTACCGCACTGGCGGAGAGTGCTATAAAAATGCAAAATGCGTAAAATTTCCTCATAATCCCTTTATGTGGTTACAAAAAACTGTGCAAAGTTACACTAAATCTTGCTCTTTTCACCGCATTTGGCTCGGTTTCCCCCTAAAAAAATACCTTTACGATGTCGCACAGCTATAAAACACGCTATTAAACATAGATTCGGCCGGTAGTAGCCGGCTTTTCAAGACATGAAATGAGCCTATGTGCGGAATTGGAGAGGGGTAAAATGCAACGATGATGCCAAAGAATTGACATCACCGCTGTTTCAAAATCTTGTCGGGGTGAGAGGATTTCTTCAGTAACATTATGAGTTTCCATGACGATAATTCATAAATAGTTTCGGTCTTAAAACTCATTGATGTTGTCCCAATGTTGTCCCGGTTTGAGCTAGTAAAATCTGGATTGTACGCTCCTTTTCCTTAAGAAGTTCCTTGAGTGCCGCCACTTCATTCGCAGTGATTGTCACCGCCGCGTTGGCGTTGCCGATTACTGTAGTCGCCTGCACGTTTGACACGCTAACCTGCGCCTCATCGTCAAAGAAATACGACGGTGACACACCGATTAAACCACAGATGCGGTCAAGGAGTGAGCAGTCGATGCTCTCCTTGCGCATAATAGCCGACAGGTAGGTGGGCGTGATGCCCAGCTCGGCGGCGAGATCTTTCTTGACGAGTCGCTTCTCCTCAATCAATCTCTTTAGTTCGTTTCCAATATTTTTCATAAAACAAAATGTTAAATTATCTAAAACTTTTAGTTTGAAGTTGAACAAATAGTTTGAGTTTATAAAAATAGACGTATATTTGCGGCAGTAAAAGTACAACAATTATTGCAAATACAATCATTATGGACTCAAAAAACAACGAAATTCGCAAAGATTCGATTGCGCTGCGCGACTTCCTGGCCCGCTATGCCAACCACAGCAAAACGTATGTCATTGACAAGATATGCGAAGGCTGCCTTGTGCCGCGTTACACCGTCTTCAACTGGTGCAGAGGTTTGGCTCGTATCCCTGAACTTCACAAGCGCAAAATTGAGGAAATTTTTTCAGAGCGCATCTTTGATTCTCTAACTATTTGTGAAAAATGACATGGGCATGCCATTGAGAACCGAGTTTTACACCTATGAGGATGAGTTGTGGTATCGCACGCCCGATGGCCACACCGAGCGTCTGACTGAGCGCCATCACGATGTTATCAATGATGTGCTCGACAAGATTGAGACGCTCTACCCGAAAGCATTCGTTGCGCTGAGCAAAGAGTATGAGCGTTGTTTGCCCAACGTGTCGCTTTACCGCTATCGCATGGTGCTTCGCTTCTGCAAGTGCAATTTCGGCAACATCGACAACATTGCCGACATCGACCACTATGGCCGGTTCCATCTGGAGTGTGTGCCGTGTCCGCTTCGCGGCGAGTGTCGGCAGGAAGGTGTGATTTGTCACCCGGAGTTCGACAGTCGCTTGAGTGAAGCCGAGAAACGTGTGCTGCGTCTCTGGTATGATGGAATGTGCAAGGAAGCGATTGCCGAGCAGTTATATTTATCAATCCATACAGTAAACAACCATATCCGCAACGCTTTTGCCCGGCTTGGCATCCACGAGAAAGCCGAGTTTTTCAGGTATGCGGAATCAAACCATTTGTTTGAATGAGCGCTTATTATTCTGACCAAACAATACGCAATGTGCGTGACAGCGCCGACATTAGGTACTGTGTGCCCGGTGCATCGGTAAATCGCGCCACATCATACGTGCCGTGTCCGAAGTGCGGTGCCTCGGGCAAGAATAAAGGGCTTTGCGTGACACACAAGAGCGGCAAGAACCTCGCGAAATGTTTTTCATGCGGTTTCTCGCTGGCCGACGCTATCGCCGCCGCTCTTTACTATACTTGCAACGACGATCGCAGCCGTTTTGCCGAGGCCGTCAAGAGCGCCGCCGACGCAAACGGCATCTACATCATGAGCGAGCAGGAGCAACGCAAGCAGATTGTGTCACAGCACCGCAAGGCGATGGCCAAGAGTTTCTGCGAAACACAACTTGAAGCCTCTGGGCTGACGGTCGATGACGTGATGGTGCGTGTGCAAGACACGGTGAACGGCGAGACAGTAGAACGCCTTGAACCGGCAATGCGTAAAGGCGGCATCGACCGCATGGGCAACCTCCGCCCGGGTGATGATGAAATGCTCATCTACTACTACTACCGCCTTGACGGCACCATGGAAATGTACCCCACAAGGGGGATCCGCGGCGCGCTGCGGCCATATATCAGAGTACGATGGAGCAACCCGTCTCTGCACACGCCGGAGGGCAGCACGCGCGAGAATAAGTATATGACCCCTGCCGGTGCTCCGACAAAGTTCTATATACCACAGCGCATTCGAGACCTTTATCTGCGAGAGGAGCACATCGAAACTCTGGTAATCCAAGAGGGCGAGAAGAAGGCCGAGAAGGCTTGCAAGCACGGTGTGCCGAGTATCGCTATTCAGGGCATATTCAACATCGGCAACAAGGAGACGGGCTTGCCTCAAGACTTGCAATACTTGATTCAGCGCTGCGGTGTGCGCAATGTGGTGCTGATGATGGACGCTGACTGGGACCACCTGTCGAAGAACCTGCAGCCCGACGAGGCCGTGGACTACCGTCCGCGCATGTTTGCCGCCGCTGCCATCAAGTTCAAAAAATATGTCGGCAGTCTCCACAACATCGGCGTGAATGTGGACATCTACTTTGGCCATGTGAATGTGAATGAGCGCGACGATAAGGGCGTGGATGATTTACTCGTAGGTACGCTGAAAGGAAAAGAGGATGAATTTGCTAAAGACATTGACTTCGCTCTCCATGCTCATGACGGTGTGGGCACCTACTGCTCGATCCACAACATCTCGACATTGAGCAACCAGCAGATCCAGGACTACTGGCTGCTGAACGACTGTGAGGCGTTCTTTGAAAAGTACGAGTCGAGGCTGAAGCCGTTGGTGTCGTTCAAGTTCAATCGCTTCCTGTATCGTGTGGGCGAGAGCGGCAAGGTGGTGCTGGCCTCGAAAGTGGCCGCTGACAAGGAGTTCTGGAGTGTGACAGTGAACGAGAACACGCAGAAGGTGAGTGTGAGTCTTGACACCTACGAGGCTTTGAAATTTATCGAGGCAGCCGGCTTTTACCGCATCCACACGGCCGACCTCGAGCCGGGTGTGTTCAACTTCGTGCGCATTGAGGACGGTGTGGTGTACCCGAGCAGCGCGGTAGAGATACGCGAATTCGTGTGGGCCTACATCCTGATGAGCACGAAGGACACGAATGTGCGCAACCACTTCAGCGCAAGGTTGACGAGCGACCTGAGCAACGACAAGCTGGAGCGTTTGGAACGCATCGAGGACAACTTTGATAACTTCCAGCCCTATCTGCAGAACCTATACTTCCGCAACGGAATGTTGACAATCACCGCCCAGGGAATCAAATGGGATAAGGTGATTATGGGGCAAGTTTGGAACGACAAGGTGATAAAGCATAAGTTCGAGCGCGTGCCAATTATCGACCATGTGGACTGGGATGAGAACACCGGCTTCAGCATATATTCTACTGAGGCTGGCAACCGGTGCGACTTCTTGCAATTCCTGATGATGACCAGCAACTTTTGGCATGAGAAGGCCGGTGAGTTGAGCGTGCTGGAGCAACAGGAGTTCTCGCAGCACCTGATGAATAAACTCACCGCCATTGGCTACCTGCTGTGCGACTACAAATACCAGACCGAACTGAAGGCGGTGATCGCTATGGACGGCGAACTGAGCGACGTGGGGCAGAGCAATGGACGCACGGGCAAGTCGCTTATCGGCAAAGCCCTTTCGTATATGCTCGAGCAGACAAGTATCGACGGCCGCAATACAAAGAATGACGATGATTTCATTTACACGTTGGTAACGCTGCGCACGCGCAACGTGTTTATGGACGATGTGAACGTCAACTTCAACTTTGAACGGTTTTATTTCGCCATCACCGGCGACTTGAATGTGAATGTGAAGGGCGGCGGGCGCTTCACTATCGCGAGCGAGCACAGCCCGAAATTCTATATTACGACCAATCACGCCATTAACGGCAGCCAAAGTCGAAGTTCGCAGGAACGCATCATCTACATGAGCTTCTCGAACTTCTTCAACGACACCCGTCACCCCATTGACGTGTTCGGCCACCAGTTCTTTGCTGACTGGGATGCGGAGCAATGGAACTTATTCTACAACCTGATGGCAGAATGTGTGCTGCTATATTTCGAGAGTATGCAGCGCGGCTGGAGCCGTCCGGGACAGGGTGCGGTGCTGCCGCCCATGCACGACATCATGCTGCGCACATTGCGACAGCAGATGAGCGAGAGCATCTACCAGTGGGCGGAGGTGTACTTCGATGCTACCGGACACAACCTCAACAACAAAGTGCCGCGTGGCGATATGTTCCGTGACTTCAAGGAACATTTCCCGGACGCGCGCAGCGGCATCAGCCAGGCTAATTTCAAGACAAAATTGACTTTCTACTGCCAGTTCAAGGGCTACCACCTGAACCCGAATAAACTCAACAAGGAGGGCAAGAGCTTCCGCTACTGGATTGCCGACCATCCCGGTGAGAGCTTCATCGGCGGTGCGGACAAGAGCGGCGGTGTGGAGTATTTCTCGATTTATGATACCGCCGGAGCGATGAAAGAACCATTGTAATATTCATTTTACTTCATTCAGATATTAAAAATATGGCATACGAAGCAACAATCACAAAGTCTGACGGCACCCAGATTAAATATGACTTGAAATCGCGAAGCAATTTGGCTGATGTTGACCCTGCAAAGATAGTGGTCCTGTTTTTTGACAATGGAAAGGTCTTCAAAGGCTACACCGATGGCTCGGTGGATGGAGACTATGACTTTGGTCTTAAGGCGTGTTTAAACGACAAATTCACGGCTGCACTTCCTTTTGACAGACTGCTTGGCTGGGCTTATGAAAGTGATGGCCGACAAAAGCAATCGAAATGGCGGAGATTGCGGACAGAATGGAGCAAATATTGGTGGTTCTGGATATTTTGGAGTTTGTTGTTAATCGCCTGTGTTTTTTAGGTTATGTGTAACTATGAAGTTTTTAGGTTGCTGGACGTGTGCTGCCGCGCTTCAGGCTGCAGCCGCAAGGCGTTGCTTGGCAGTTGCCGCAAATGGCCGCTGATGGCGGCGCGCTACGCGTTCTTTGTGCTGGCTATGGAGCACGGTCTGAGGCAATATGAGGCCGCTTGGTGGCTGAACAGAAGCAAAAACGTTAGTTTTCATTACCGGAAGACGGCGGCTGCGTTGCTCGAGAGCGACGCGGGCTTCCGCGGTCTGGTGGCTAAAGTGAGGGAGCGATATGAGAATGGATAATGAGTTTGACAGCCTGCTGTGCCGTGATGAGTTGAAGGACGTGGCGGCGAAGCGTTGGCGCACGCATGTGGTGCATGACGATGGCCATGAGATTGTTCGGTTGCTGACGGCTGAGGTGGAGCCTGGGAAGTGGGCGGTGGGCTACGACCTTTGGTTCGCCGACGGCCGGAACGCGCGTCGCGTGCCAAACTTGGCGTGGGGTTGGGGCGGCAGCGAGCGCGTTGTGATGCTGTGGATGACGGGTTATTGCCTGAGTTGGGGCAAGTTCTTCACCCCGGAAGCCCGGGAAGCACTATTAAGGGAACAACGAAAATGGCGAGAATTGAACTTATTCGAACTATAACAAATTTTTTGAAAAAAGTTGGCAAAATATTTTGCTATTAAAAATAAAAGCATTAACTTTGCAGTGTCAATCAATCAGAGAAAGAAAATGAAGTACAACGAACTACACAAACAGTTGAGAAAAATCGGGTGCTATGAGCTGCACCAACAGCGTAACGGCCACCCTTTGTGGTACAGCCCTATCACCGGCAAGAAATTCACAACAAGCAATCACCTATCGCAAGAAGTGAAGCCGGGAACATTAAAATCAATCAAGCGCGACTCGGGGCTTTAAGCCCCTGAGTCGGGTTTGAAAAGTGGAACAATAAAAAACGACAAAAATGAAAAAAGTAAGAGTATTTATCGAGCGTGGCGATGATGGGACATTTGGTGCCTATATGCCCGATGACAATGGTCTTGACTGGAGCGTGGTTGGCGATGGCGCCACGATCGCCGAAACGGTTGCGGACTTCCGCGAGGCCTACGAAGATATGAAGGCGTATTATCGAGAGACGGGAGAAGCGTTTGAAGAAGTAGAGTTTGACTTCAGCTATGATGTGCCGTCATTCTTGAACTACTACAAAGGGTTGCTCACGTTGGCCGGCTTGGGCCGTATCACAGGCATCAACGAGCGCCAGTTGTCTCAATATGTGAGCGGTTACCGCAATCCAAGCGCGAAGACTACGAAGAAGATTGAGGCTGCGCTTCACACTTTTGGCAGCGAATTACAGCAAGTTCGTTTCGTCTGATTGATTGACACCACAGACAGAACTTGTCACCGCCCCACAGTCATGCCCGGCTGTGGGGCTTTTCTTGTCTTTTATGCTCTCTTTGTGTTGGCGTAATTTTGCCAAAAACAAGAGACTATGATAAAGATTTTTGGAGCTGAACAGCGTCACGACGGCATCCGGCAGACGGGTCGCCGCCGATGGACTGTGTACTATGGTTTCGGCAAGGAGGATGGCGCGGACTATGGTTGGGACTACCGCCATGAGTTTGACCACAAACCGAGCCTCGAGGAAGTAAAGACTGTCATATTTTCGCAGATTGACGCGGACACGCATGACCGCATTCTGCGAGGCATGACGTGGGCCGGCTACATGGTTTGGCTCAGCGACGAGAACCAACGCAACTACACGCTCTGGGCGATGGCTGCCGAGCGCAGCGGCGATATGACGGTGAAACTTGGCACTGACGATAATCCGCACTTGCATACCTTCGCCGACATCGACGAGATTCGCGTTTTCATCGACGCCGTGGCCGAGCATATCAATGCCGCAATCAACGCCAACCGCCGTGCTAAAGCCGAGATTGATTGGCAAGTTTATAACCCCGATAATATTGTGAACGATGAACAGTGAAAGAATTTATCAGTTTATTTTCTCGTTTGGCAGTGCGGTGACCACTGCGTTATCTCCCACGCTGCCCTACATCCTGTTGTGTACAGTGGCTGTGCTGGCTGACTGCTTCACGGCATGGCAACTTGACAAGCGCGTACGGAAAACTTATCCCGACAAGACATCAAAGAACTCGGGCAAGTTCAAGAGTAGCCACTTCGGCAGCGTGCTGATAACGTTGCTGCAGGTGTATCTGCTGCTGATTTTTGCCCACTTCCTGCATGTCTATGTCACAGGGAGCCTACCGTTCAATGCGCTGAAGCTGGCTGCAGGATTGGTTATCGGCTGGCAGTTGTGGTCGTGCCTGGAGAATATGAGCAGCTGCAACGGCGCTAAATGGGCGATGGTGCTGCAGCAAATCATGGTGGATAAGACAGCCCGCCATTTCGACATCGATCCTGCGGTTTTAGAGGGCCTGACCGGCCGCCGTCCTGAGCATCTGGGCGATGGGACGGGCGAACCGATGAATAACGGCCGCCAACGGCCATCAGCCTTCATGGCCACCACGCTAAAACCGAAGCCGGTTGTAATCCTCGGCACCGCACATGGCAGCAATGTGCCGGGTAAATGTAGTCCGGACGGAAAGTTTCGGGAGTACCGTTTCAGCCGAGATGTGATTGCCTTGCTAAAACCGAAATTGGAATCTCTGGGTTATCTGGTTTTTGTTGATATGCCCTCGGACGAGGTGCCGAGTCCGCAGAACACGGAGTTGTCGCTGCGCTGCCGCTACGTCAATGGCATCTGCGCCAAGTTCGGCAAAGACAACTGCGTCTATGTGAGCATCCACGTCAACGCCGCAGGAGCCGACGGCAAATGGCATCTGGCAGGTGGCTGGTGCTGCTATACTTCCAATGGGCGCACGAAAGCTGACACACTTGCTGAGTGTTTTTATGATGCAGCAATTACCAACCTGCATAGCTACATTGCGTATATGGACGAAGGAAAACACCGTGGCGAGTACACGGAGAAGCAGAATCCTTTCCGTATGGATCGCTCTGACGGTGACAGAGACCTCGAAGCGGACTTCTACGTACTGAGGCATACGAACTGTGCCGCTGTCCTGACGGAAAATTTGTTCCAGGACAACCGCGCCGATGTGGAGTTCCTTTCCTCGCAAGCGGGGAAAGAGGCAATAGCCGCACTCCACCTCGACGCCATCAAATCACTTTTCGCCAAATGAAAAAGTCGCTCATGCTCGCTGCAACCACAGCAATGCTTGCTGTGGTTTTGCTCACATTCGCTTCATGCAGAAGCAATAAAGAAGCCACGGCTACCACCAAAGAGGAATACAATGTCGAGGCGGCTGGCTCAATCACCACTTCAACCGCAGAGCGGTTTCAGTGGTTGAGCCGCTTTGCCCTCGACATCGACTCCTTCGAGATTATCATGCCCACTGCCGACCGCATTCCTGATTACAGGAATGTGGCGACTGACACGGCGATGGATCTGCCCGAACAGTTTGCCCTGGCCGCAAGCCGACCGCACTCTGCGAATGCGGTTGTCTTGCGCGGCAAACACGCACGATTGGGCAGAGCCGACATCGTTCAGCGCGACGCTGCGCGTCGGGCTGAACAGGTTGACACACTGTCGGCTCACCGCTCAATCGACAAGGCAGACCATTACGCTCGTGACAACGTGGGCATCATGAAGCCCCCTGACGTGACGTGGTGGCCGTGGCTACTGCTCGCAGGGCTGCTCGTAGGCTTCTGCATGGTCATTTGGCTCAAAAAAAGAGGTAGATAGATTTCTTCATAAAAGTGAATCAGTTTTTAAGGTTTATGTTAATGGAGGCAAGGTTGCTCGGGAGAGTAGCCTTGCTTTTTTCATCATCAGCGGAACGAGTCCGCTGAAAGCCCCACAATCCCGCCCTTTGCTTCTTTGTCGGGGACAAAGCCATAGAAGCGCCCTCGCACTGCACGCAGGGCTTGGACTACGCTTCCTGCGCAAAGAGTTCGGCGCTTGCCCGTCGGCAGTACATGGTGCTTGTCGCTCTGCGGGCTCGGCTCGCGCTGAGACCACCTCGCTGTGTCCCGTTTTCCTCTTGACCTTAACACTGCGAACTGCATTCGCTTGTAGGGCGCAAGGCTGCGAACACGCGCTTCGCGCCTTACCGCTCATCTATCGTGGCGGCCGGTTGGACTGTCCGGCACTCCGTTGCGCTGCTGAAAGTGTCTGGCATGGCAGTCT
>CAMHQD010000010.1 GCA_946187345.1 uncultured Porphyromonadaceae bacterium
AAATAAACGTTCAGATAATCGATTATATTATAGCAATTTAGGCGCCTTTGTCATTATCGGGGCTTACTCTATGGCCACGCCAAGGCGAGGCCCTATGGACGACAACTACCGCGGCATCGTCATCGAGCGCGGCCGCAAAATCCTCGTCCCCTGATTTTAGCAAGAGTAAAATACAATTAAAGACAGAAGAACAAGAGGGTTCTTCAGAGACAAGAGAAAATCCTCTTGCTCTTTTATCCTCTTGTTCTCCTGTCTTTATTTACGTGAGGGTTGCAGAATTTAGGAATAAAGTGGGGTGTGGGTGGGCAATAAATCGGGGGGCGGTGCGTTATAATTTGCGAGATGAAACATTTGTCGCGGTTACATATCGTCACATTTGTCGCGGTTGTTGCCTGCATGATTGCCGGCGGCGGCCGCGCCGCAGCCCAGGTGGACGCCATGCTGACGCAGTTTGCCACCGTGCCGGCCTACTATAACCCGGCGGCGACGGGTCGCACCGACTTTATCCACATCACGGCCGGCAGCCGGTTGCAGTGGGTGGGCATCACCCACGCGCCGATGACGTTTATGGCTATGGCCGACATGCCGTTCAAGTTTTTGAACCGCCGATGGGGCGTGGGCGTGAACCTGCGTCAAGAGTCAATGGGCCTCTATAGCGGCATCAACGCCGGAGTGCAGTTGTCGTGGAAGAAGAAGATGCTGGGCGGCACGTTGAGCATCGGCATCCAGCCGGGCATCGTGACCGAGACGTTCAAGGGCAGCAAGATTTTCATTCCCGAGGTCGAGGGCGATGAGGCTCACAGTTCAACCGACGAGGCAATCCCCAACACCGACGTAAGCGGCACGGCGTTTGACATCGCCGCGGGCATTATGTTTGAGCACAAGTGGTTCTGGACGGCGATCTCGAGCACCCACATCAACGCGCCGAGCGTCACCCTCAAGACCGAGGGCAACGAGGATAACCTGTACGAGTTCAACACCGGCCGCCTGTATTATTTCATGGCCGGCAGCAATATTCCGATTAAAAACACGTTATTTGAATTGCAGCCCTCGGTGATGGTGGGCACCGACTTCAAGGCATTGTCGCTGGCCGCCACTTTCAAGGCCCGCTACAAAAAGTTCATCAGTTTTGGTGTCGGCTACCGCCACAACGATGCCGTGAGCGCGATGATTGGCGTTGACATCAAGAACTTCACCGTTGGCTACGCCTACGATTATCCCATCTCGGCCCTCAGCCGGGTGACGCACGGCAGTCATGAACTGTTTGTGAGTTACAACGTGAAACTCGATATGGGACCGAAGAACCGCAACAGCCACCGCAGCATCCGGTGGATGTAGCGAGAGGTTGAGAGGTTGAGGGGTTGAGGGGTTTAGCCAATAGCTGTTGCGATTGGGAATAAATGTGGCTGCCCGCCAACGACAAGCGACACCCGTTCAAGGTGGGCGGGCACCGCCCCGCCCACCAGCGAGCAACGAACAACGAAAAACGAGCAACGAAAAACGACTAACGACTATATAATGAAAGGACAATATTTAGCGATAACGGTAATTGCCGCGGGCACGCTGATGGTGAGTTCGTGTGGCGCGTTGCGCGGCAGCAAGTCGGGCGGCGGCGAGGTGACCGGCATCGGCGCGGCGACCTACACCGAGCCCACACCATACGGCATGGTGCTGGTGGACTGCGGCTCGATGCGCGAGGGACCCGACAAGCGCGACAGCGTGTGGGGCCTGGACAGTACGGCCCACGGCGTGAGCGTGGACGCGTTCTGGATGGACGAGACCGAGGTGAGCAACGCCAAGTACAAGCAGTTTGTCTTCTGGGTGCGCGACTCCATCATCCGCGAGCGTCTGGCCGACCCCGCCTATGGCGGCAACGAGGAGTTCAAGATTGAGGAGGACAAGGACGGCAACCCCATCACGCCGCGCCTCAACTGGAACAAGGCCATCCCCTGGAAGAACCCCAGCGAGGACGAGGAGCGCGCCATCGAGAGCGTCTACCGCACCAACCTGATTACCGGCAAGAAGGAACTCGACCCCACGCAACTCAACTACCGGTATGAGATTTACAACCTCACGGAGGCCGCCAAGCGCCGCAACCGCTTTGACGCCACGCGTCGCGACTACAACACCGACCACGAGGTGGACAACACCCTGCCGATGATCAGCAAGGACACCGCCTACGTCGACGATGAGGGCCGCATAGTGCGCCAGACCATCACGCGCCAGTTGCAGAGCGACTACGACTTCGTGAACACCTACATTGTCAATATCTACCCCGACACAACGTGCTGGATTAACGATTTTGACAACGCCTATAATGAGCCTTACGTGCGTATGTACTTCGCCAACGGCAACTACAACAACCACCCGGTGGTGGGCGTGAGTTGGGAGCAGGCCAACGCCTTCTGCGTGTGGCGCACCGAGTACCTGCGCAAGGCGCTCGGCAAGGAGGGCATCTATATTGAGCCTTACCGCCTGCCCACCGAGGCCGAGTGGGAGTTTGCCGCGCGCGCCGGCATCAACAAGAACAAGTATCCGTGGGAGGGCGACCTGCCGCTGACCGAGGAGGACGGCTGCTTCTATGCCAACTTCAAGCCACAGGAGGGCAACTACGTGAAAGACGGCAGCATCATCACCTCGCCCGTGGGCACTTATCAGCCCAACGACTTCGGCCTCTATGACATGGCCGGCAACGTGAGCGAGTGGACCTCGACGGCCTACACCGAGTCGATTGACCGCATGACGAGCGACCTCAATCCGGAGTATCGCTACTATGTGGCGCAGGAAGACCCCTACAAGATGTCGCGCAAAATCGTGCGCGGCGGCTCCTGGAAGGACGTGGCCCACAATATCCGCGGCGACATCCGCATGTGGGAGTACCAGAATGAGCAGCGCAGTTACATCGGCTTCCGCTGCGTGCGCACCAAGGTGGGCTTCGGCAAGAGCAAACGCAAGAACTGACTAAAAGGTTGAGCGTTGAGATGTTGAGGGGTTGAGCCTCGCGCTATCGCGCTCGGTAATAATACATTTCTTACCATTTGCTTCAGCAAATGGCTCAACCTCTCAACCCTTCAACCCCTCAACCTCTCACTTAAACGAAAAACTAAAAACGACAACTACTATGGGTCGAATTAAAAGATATAAGAACATCGTTGAGAAGTTCCTCTCGGGCGAGAGCGGACAACGGTTCTTCAACTTCGCTTACAGTATCGGCGCCGCTGTTGTGATTTGGGGCGCGCTGTTCAAAATTCTGCACCTGCCCGGCGGTAACACTCTGTTGTCAATCGGTATGGGCACCGAGGTGCTCATGTTCTTGCTGACGGCCTTTGACCGTCCGGAGCAGCAATACCACTGGGAGGAAGTGTTCCCCGTGCTGGCCTCACACGACGAGGAGGACCGTCCGGACTTTGAGGGCGGTCAAGGCGGCGGTGTGGTTGGCGGCGTCGTGGGTGGCGTCGTGGGCGGTGGCGGCATCGTCATCGGCGGCGGCACCGGCGGCGGTGAGGCCGTTGAGGGCCAAGGCGGCACCGGCGGCCAGGGCGGCACGATCAACGTGACCGTCACCGGCGACCAGGCGCGCGCCGCGGCCGGTATTCCCGCCGGCATCGATCTCACGCCCGAGGACACCCAGTCGCTGAGCGAGAGCATCGCCAAGATGGCCGCCGCCAGTGACCAACTCTCGCGCATGGCCGAACTGACCGACGCGACACAGCAGTACCTGAGCCAGATGGCCACAATCAGCGAGCAGATGCAACGCTTGGCAACGACCACCACCGCCTTGAATGAGGTGAGCGAGACACTGCTGCAGAGTTACCACGCCATTACCGACAACAGCGCGTCAATCACCGAGAGTTCCACCGGCTATGTCGACCAGATGCAGGCCCTCAACCGCAACATCAGCGGCCTGAACACCATCTATGAGATCCAACTCAAGAGCATCAGTTCGCAAATCAACGACATCGACCGCGTGAACCGCGGCCTGAAGGATATCCGCGACATGTATGAGAAGTCGGCCGCCGAGAGTGCCCACTACTGTGACGAGACCGAGAAGATGGCCCGCTACATGAAGCAACTCAACAGCGTCTATGAGCGCATGATCAAGGCAATGACCATGAACATATACCGCCCGATGCCCGGCGCCGGCCCCATGCCTGACGCTCCCGATGTTGAAGGGTTGACCGATGACCGTTGACCGTTGACCGACACGGCAACGAACGGTAAACTTTTCAAAGTAGCACGATGAGAATTAATTATGCATTGTGAATTAAGAATTATGCATTAAACGTAATGGCAACAGGTAAAAACCAGTCAGTAGGCCGCATGTCGCCTCGCCAAAAGATGATCAACCTGATGTACATCGTCCTCACGGCGATGCTCGCGTTGAACGTCTCCAGCGATGTGCTCAACGGTTTCAGTCAGGTCGAGGATGGCCTGACGCGCACCGGTCGCACCCTGACGGCACGCAACCAGTCGCTGCTGGCCCAACTCGAGGAGTTCAACAAGAAGAACCCTGAGAAGGGCAAGCCATGGCTCGACAAGGCCAACGAGGTGAGGCAGACGACCGACCAACTGTTCAACTATATAGACTCTCTCAAACTTGAAATCGTCACCGTGGCCGATGGCGACGATGCCGACGTGCACAACATAGTCAACAAGGACAACCTGGACGCCTCGTCGATGGTCATGCTCGACGCACGTGGCGGCAAGGGTGAGCACCTGAGGCTGCGCATCGACCAATATCGCCAATACATCACCTCGTTTATCAGCGACGAAGGCAAGCGCAAGAACATCGAGGGCGCGCTATCGACGACTCCCGTCCAGACCGGCGCGGGTGACGAGGGCGACAACAAGAAGTGGGAGGAGGTGATGTTTGAGAACATGCCCACCATCGCCGCCGTCACGTTGCTGAGCAAAATCCAGAACGACGTGCGCTACGCAGAGGGCGAGGTGCTCAACCAGATTCTCGACAACGTGGATATGGGCGACCTGCGTGTGAACTTGGTGAACGCGTTTGTCGTGCCGCAGTCGCGCATCGTGATGCGCGGCACCAAATATAGCGCCAACATCGTGCTGGCGGCAGTCGACACCACCCAGCGACCGGTCGTCTATGTTGGCGGCACACGACTAAACAACGACCGCGGCCTCTATGAGGTGGGCACCAGCAAGGCCGGCAACTATGACTACAGCGGCTACATCGAGGTGCTGGGCCGCGACGGCGAGATCACGCGCCGCGACTTCAAGTCGTCCTACACCGTCATCGACCCGCTGGCCACCGTGAGCGCCACGATGATGAATGTGCTGTACGCCGGCATCGCCAACCCCATCTCGATTGCCGTGCCGGGCGTGCCCGAGGGCTCTATCTCGGCCACGATGACCAACGGCAGCCTCACCCGCCAGGGCAACGGCTGGGTGGCTCATCCCACCCAGGTGGGGGCTGAGTGTGTCATCACCGTCACCGCCGAAATGGACGGTCAGCGCACGAGCGTGGGCACCACCTCGTTCAAGGTGCGCAAACTGCCCGATCCGACGCCTTACATCGCCTACACTGACAGCAAGGGCCAGCCCAACCAGTACAAGGGCGGCCGCGGCTTCTCGAAAGCGTTGCTGCTCGGTGCCGGCGGCATCGGTGCCGCAATCGACGACGGCATCCTCAATATTGAGTATCAGGTGCTCAGTTTTGAACTCGTGCGCTTCGACCAGATGGGCAACGCCCTTGTGGAGCGCGCGCAGGGCAATCGCTTCTCGGAGCGTCAGGTGAGCGCCATCAAGCAGTTGCAGCGCGGCAAGCGCATCTATATCAACCACGTGCAGGCCAAGGGACCCGACGGTATCACCCGCGACCTGCCCACCTCAATGGAGATTATCATTAACTGAAAGGTTTAGAGGTTTAGCGTTGAGAGGTTGAGCCATTTGCTATCGCAAATGGGAATAATTGTAGGGCCTGGCCTTGGCCTGGCCGCAAGTAGTGACAAAACTATTATCCCCGAGCGCTATAGCGCGAGGCTCAACCCCTCAACTCTCAACCCTCAACCTTTCAAAACGATTATAATAATGAAAGCAATCAAGATATTTCTCGCAGCGACAGTTCTCGCAAGCGGTGTCACCGCCACGGCACAGGTGGTCAAGAAGGCAGACGCCGACCGCAAGAAAAAGGAGGAGAGCGGAGTGCAAGTCACCGACCGTCAGCAAAGTTTCTACGAGGTGAAGGAGATTAGCGACGCCGACCTGGAGTGGATGAAGATTGTCTACCGCCAACTCGACCTCACCGTGGGGCGCAACCCGGCGCTCTACTACCCCGAGATGCCCAATGCCGACGGCCAGAATCTCTTCTTCATCATCATGCGCCTGCTGGCCGACGGCAAGATTAAGGCCTACGAGTTCCTCGACGGCCGCGAACTCTTCACGCCGGAGTTTGAGATTAAGGTGCGCGATATGCTCGACAACCAGCACATCATGTACACCGAGGCCAAGGGCAGCACGGAGAAGAACCCGCGCTTTACCATTGAGGACAGCGACATCCCTTCCAACGAGGTGCTCTCCTACTATATCATCGAGAAGTGGGAGTTTGACCGTCGATCCAACCGCACCCGCACCAGCGTGGAGGCCCTCTGCCCGGTTGCTCACCGTATGGACGACTACGGCGGTGAGGCGTTGCGTTACCCCATGTTCTGGGTCAAACTCAACGACATCCGTCCCTATCTGGCTCAGCAGTATGTCTTCACCGACGACGACAACAACCTGCCGCGCTACAACCTCGACGACTTCTTCAAACTGGGTCTCTACACCGGCGAGATTTACAAGACCAAGAATATGCGCAACCTCACGCTGATGCAGCAGTTCCCCGAGGACGCGGCTCTCAAGCACGCCCAGGACAGCATCGAGCATCGCCTGCAGTCGTTCAACACCGACCTTTGGGTGCCCGACCGCGAGCAACTCCAGGCCATGCGCGATGCCAAAGACAAAGAGGCTGTTGACGCCGATGGCGACGGCGAGCCCGACGAAAAAGTGGACGGCGAGGCCGCCGACAAGAAGAAAGAGGAGGCGACACCGCGCACCACCAAGCGTGGTGCCGACAAGAAGAGCAACGTCAAGCAACGCAAACCCAAGCAGGTCAAGGCAAAAGCAGCGGCCAGCCGCAGTGTGCGCAACCGCCGCCGGTAAACAACCCGCTTAAGCGGGTTGCACAAACCTCGTTAGAGGTTTTACAAGAACCCCAGGTTGGAGCGAAGCGACTACCTGGGGGCATAAAGCGAGATAAACCATGACGCTACCTCGAAGAGGTTGCACCTTCTCGCAAATGGTGCAACCTCTTCGAGGTAGCACACAAATATCGCCGCTCGTCACCCCCAGGTAGCCACCTGGCGGTGTCAACCTGGTTTTTTTGTAAAACCCACTTCGCGGGTTCGTGTAACCCACTATCGTGGGTTTGAACGGATTATAAACTTTAGATATATGGAAAAACCATTAATACTCATCAGCAATGACGACGGCATCGGCTGGCAGGGCATCCGCACCCTCACCGAAACCATCCGCCAATTATATCCCGATGCCGATGTCGCCGTTGTGGCTCCGCTCCACCACCAGAGCGCCAAGTCGAGCGCGATTACCGTGGGTATGCCGCTCATTATCAACGTCAGGCACAACGAGCCTCACTACCGCGTCATCGCCGTTGACGGCACACCGGCCGACTGCGTCAAACTCGCCGTCTCCAAGTTGCTGCCACGCCATCCGGACATCGTGCTCACAGGCATCAACCACGGTTTTAACAGCGGCACCAACACTATCTATAGCGGCACGATGGGAGCGGCTCTCGAAGCCGTCATCCACCACGTGCCTGCCGTGGCCTTCAGTTATAGCGAGTTCAGCCCTGACTGCGACATGACCGTCTGTGTTCCGGTCATCAAAGAAGTGCTGTCGCGCGTCATGCCCGCCATCGAGAATGGCACGTTCCCCAAGGACATCTGCCTCAACGTCAATGTGCCCAAGGTGACTTCTCCAGACGAGTTGCGCGGCATCGTCGTCACCAAGGCCGACATGGGCCGCTGGGTGCATGAGTTTGAGGAGCAAGTGGACCCCTACGGCCGCACCATCTATTGGACCAAGGGGCACTACACCGCCGGCGACGCCGACGACCACGACACCGACACCTACCTGCTCGGACAGGGCTACGCCACCATCGTCCCCTGCCAAGTAGACCAAACCGCCCACAATACGATAACCGCACTAAAGCAGATACTATGAGATAACGATGCTTTTTAGACTTGAAAGATGGGAATGTGAAAAGTTTTTACTATATTTGCAAGTTAAAAGCAATATCATAGCAAGCAAATGAGAGTCAAACTGCATCATGAGGGCATCAACGTGATTATAATCACGCTGATAACGATTATAGCCGTCATCGCGGCGATGTTTCTGCTCATCGGCGTCAGACCGGTGTCTATTATTGTCACAATCGTATGTCTGGCAATATTCGCCACGGTCCTTAACTTCTTCCGTTTTCCAAAGCGCACGTTCAAGGGCGAGTACACGCCTCAAGTCGTGGTCAGTTCGGTTGACGGCCGCGTGGTGGCGCTCGAGGAGGTGTATGAGGACGAAGTGTTGCATGCCAACGCCATCCAGTTGTCGGTGTTCATGAGCCCATTCAACGTGCACGCCAACTGGGTTCCGCTCAAGGGCAAAGTCACATACGTCAAGCATCACAACGGGCGTTTCATGGCCGCGCATCTGCCCAAAAGCAGCACCGACAACGAGCGCTCGACCATCGTCATTGAGACTCCGGGCGGCGACCGTGTGGTCGTGCGCCAGATTGCCGGCGCCATCGCGCGCCGCATCGTCACATACGCCGAGCCGGATGAGGAGGTCAACATCACCGACTTTATAGGCTTCATCAAGTTCGGTAGCCGAGTGGACATCTTCCTGCCGCTCGACACCGAGGTGCTCGTCAAATTGGGCGACCGCACATGGGGCGGTGAGACACAAGTGGCACGCCTTGCCAGATAAGCCTAAATTTTAGAATTCTAAGAAGTCTTAGATTTCTTAGAATTTTTAGTTTAATAACAACTTGATATAAAATGAATTGTATAAAGAATAACATTCCCAACGGCATCACTTGCATCAACCTCATTTGCGGCGCGATGGCTTGTTTGGCCGCCGCGCGGCTCCGCGAACCGATTATCGGCGATTGGCAAGGCTACCAATTGGCCTACATCCTATTGGCGGTGGCAGCCGTGGCCGACTTTCTTGACGGACTTGTGGCACGCGCAATCGGCGCGGCGAGCGCCATCGGCAAGGAACTCGACTCGCTGTGCGACCTCGTTAGTTTCGGGCTCGCGCCAGCGTTGATGGTCTACTACATGATTGAGCCGCAAGTGGGACTATGGGCTCTCACGGCATTGCTCATCGCCGTGGGCGGAGCGCTGCGGCTCGCGCGCTTCAACGTCGACACCAACCAGACAACAACTTTCACCGGCCTGCCAATCCCCGCCAACGCCATCTTCTGGGTGGGATACACAGCCCTGGCAATCAACAGCGACGTGCCGCTATGGGTCACATTCGCCTCTATCGTTGTGCTGCCATGTCTTATGGTGAGCCCGCTGCGCATGTTCTCGCTCAAAATCCACGATTTCTCGCCGCGCGTCATCTGGCCGCAACTCACACTGCTGATTGGCACACTTTGTGCTGTTACTATCTTGGGAGTGCCGGGTCTGGCAGTCGCCATCACCTTGTATGTGGTGCTGGCCCTGCTGCACCGCGAGCATTGATTTCCCTCTGTAACCGCAACAAAATGAACAAGAAAGACCGACTATGACAATACTCAAGTTTTTGCTCGTCGTCATCCTGTTAGTGGTGCTGATACCGTTGGTGCGCATCGGTATGGCCTTGTGGTCAATGCGAACCTCTATCCGCCAGGCGCAAGAGGCCGCGCGCCGCATCTACGGTGACGGCCCGTTCCGCGAGCGCAGTGCCGCCAACGGCCGCACTTCGGCACCGGTGGGCGAATATGCCGACTTTGAAGAAATCCCGGGCGAACGACCGGTCACGGGCAGCGCGAACTCCGACAGCGCCACCACCGGCAACACATCGCAGGTGATAGAGGCCGAGTTTGAAGAAATATGAAACGCCACGATGTCAAATGCCCGCTATGCGGGCAAGCGGTGAGCGACAGCATCGAGACGCTCATCGCCAACGACTACCGCACCACCTGCAGCCAGTGCGGCTCGCCGCTGCAAATCATCGGCGACTATGCATACATCCCCACGGACAGCAAGCAGGCCGAGCACCTGCACGAGCGAGCCACCACTCCCCCACCCGCACCCGTGGATGTCACCGTGCAGGCAACCTCGTCCACACCAACCGTACCGAGCCAACTCTCACCCGACGGCCGGGACCCGCTGCTGCCGCAGGTCACCGGCTTCCTGACCTTGTGCAATGCCATCACGCCGGTGATGCTCTGCCGACGGTTCGGTATCAGCCACGAGCGCGCCAACGACATCCTCAACACGCTCGAGCGCGATGGCGTGGTGGGGCCGGCACGCGGGGGCGCGCCGCGCTCAATCCTCATTCCGCACAACACCGCCCTGCCAGGCAGCACCATGCCGGCAGCCATGGGCGGAGGCACCATCGACGGCGATGACAATGCCGCCAACAACCAGCCGCGCATCTACACCTTGGGCTGCACCGGCTGCCTGCCATCACTGCTGCTAACACTCATCCTCGTCATGGCCCTCAAAGCCTGCGGAGGCTTCTGAATTTGAAGACAACAAAGACGATAAAGACAATCCTTTTATTATTCAAGACAATCAAATACAATTAAGGACAATCTATTTTAGTTTGCAACGCTAATATAAAAAATTGGCAATTGAACAATAGTCTAATTTTTTATAGGCTGTGATAATTTTTAATTTTACACTTATATAATAATATCTATAACCTCCCTTACTTTTTTCTTTATATTATTGCAAGGCAGAAACATTGACATTGACTCTAAAATCATAAGACGACAATAAAGACTTATTGTCGTCTTGTATTTTTTTTGTAATTTTGCCACGGCTTTCTATGCACTTCGTGCTTCGTACTTATTATGATGAGACTGCGACACATCATTCTGGCCCTGATATGCCTGGCAACACTCTGTGCGTCAGGCCTTGACCGGCGCATCAAGAAGTTGACACCCATCGGTGCCGACCGCTCAGGCCGCACCTGGGAGTCACACTTGCCTTACGATGGTATCGATGTGGCTCGCTATCAAAAAGGTGCCGACTGGGCAAAAATCGCAGCCGACAAAAACATCAAGTACGCTTATATCAAAGCCACCGAGGGTGCCAACCGCGTGGACGAGTGCTATACCTACCACCTCAACGGCGCGCGCAAGCACCACATCAAGGTGGGCAGTTACCACTTCTTCTCAATGAAAAGCAGCGTCACGGCACAGTTTGCCAACTTCAAGCGCACCGTCCACAAGGACAAGCAAGACCTCATCCCGATGATTGACGTTGAGTTGAAGGTGGTGGGATTTACGCGCAAACAGTTGCAAGACAGCGTCAAAGCGTTTGCCGACCTCATACGCGAGCATTACGGTTGCGAGCCGCTAATATATGTGGGCATGAACTACTTCAAGGAAAACTTCGATAAATCGTTTGCCGATTACAAACTGTTCATCCCGCGCTACAGCGGCAACGACGACATTGAGCCGGTGTTGGCTTACGGAGCCAAATGGACCATATGGCAGTTCACACAAGAAGGCCGCATCCCGGGCATTGACGGCATCCCCGGCATCGAGGGCAACGTCGACCTGAGTTGCCTCAACGACGGCGTGACGGTCAACGACTTGCTGATTAAGAACAACCCTGCCCGCAAGGGCAAAAGCCACAAAAAAACAGAGGTAGCACCCGTCACAAAGCCCGAAGCGAAAAACCGCGACCAAAGGGCTGATAGAGAACACGAGGAGACTGAGCGAGAGAAAATCGAGCGTTTCAAGCGTGAGAAAGCCGAGCGTGAGAAAGCCGACAAGGACGAACGGGAGCGACGTGAGAAAGCCGAGAAAGATAAGGCAAAAGCCGATAAGGAAGCCCACGAAAAAACCGAGAAAGAACTGAAAGCCGCCAAGCAGAAAGCCGAAAAAGAAAAGAAAGAACGCGAGAAAGCCGCGCGGGAGAAAGCCGAAAAGGAGAAGAAAGAACGAGAGAAAGCCGAGAAAGAGAAGAAGGAGCGAGAGAAGAAAGAGCGGGAGAAAGCCGAGAAAGAGAAGAAAGAGCGGGAGAAGGCCGAGCGGGAGCGCGCCGAGCGAGATGATGACGATGATGACAAGCAGGACAAAGCGACTGTCTCCACCACAGCGGCTTCCACAGCGGCAAAAGCCAAGACAAAGGCCAAGAAAGCGAAGCAACCCTCCACGCGCGACAAGCAGCGGGCCGCGGCACGCAATGCCAAGAGTGGCAAGAAGAGCGCCAACAGCACCGGCACCAAGCGCAAGACCAATAAGAGCAGCGCCGATAATGACGACTGAACTGCCCCCAACTACCTCCTTTAAGAGGGTGATAAAACAGGGAAAGAACGACTGACGACTGATATATTTTGAATAAGATGCTGAAGAAGAGATGGTTAATGGGCACATTGGCAACGTTGCTGATAGCGGCAATCGTTGCCGGTTGTAGCGACGGAGGTGCTGATGATGGCACGCCGCGCGTGCGTGGTCGCCTCGACTATCAGGGCATCGACCTCTCAAGCCATCAGGGATTGGTGGACTGGAATAAAGTCGCGGCCGACACCAACGTCCACTTTGCCTACATCAAGGCCACCGAGGGAGCAACATACCATTCGATATACTACGACCACAACGTGCGGCACGCGCGACGCAACGGCATCCTCGTGGGCAGTTACCACTTCTTCTCAACCACCTCGTCCGTCGACGAGCAGGTGAAGAATTTCACCACCCACGCGACACCTTCCACACAAGACCTACTGCCTATGATTGACGTGGAACGCATCGGCAGGCTCAGCAGGCGGCAACTGCAGGACAGCGTGATGCTAATGGCGCGCCGTTTAGAGGAAATCTACGGCCGGCGACCAATCATCTACTCCACGCTCGAGTTCTATAACACTTATCTCGTGCCGCAATTCAACAATTTCCCGCTTTACATCGGACGCTACGCCACCGTCGAGCCCAAAATCCACTGGCAAGGACGCTACACCATCTGGCAATTCAGCGAGCAGGGTGTCGTGCCGGGCATCGAACGCTATGTCGATTTATGCCGTCTGCGCCCGGGCATCACCCTCAACGACCTCAGGCTCCGTTAAATCAAACGCACAGGCGACCACGTGCTACTTGCTACATGCTCAAGATGGCATCGAGGATGGTGTTGACGTCGCCCACGTCGACGGTGGCGTCGCGGTTGACGTCGGCAAGGGGGAGCAGGGCGGCTGCCGGGTCACCGAGGATGCGGGCCAGCACGGCGTTCACGTCGCCCACATCGACCTTGCCATCGCGGTTCACGTCGCCGGGAGCCAACGGACGCTGCAGGGCATCCATAGTGGTGGCGTAGGGCGTGGGACGGTCAACGCATTTGATGAATGTGCGGCCCTGACCGTCGGTGACGATGACGGTGATGGGCTGCGTGGCCGTAGTGGCGCGGGCGGTGAACGTGTGGAGGTTTCTTGGGGTTGCGAAATACTCGGTGTAGTTACCCATATCGGCGTAGCATGGCACGTCGTAGCACAGCGTGTGCAGCGGGTCTTCCATTGCCTCGTGGGTCCACCACAGGCGCGTGTCGCCCTCGTAGATGTTGACGCGCCACGTCCGCGAATCGTAGTTGAACACGTTTACCATCACTGTGTTAGGCTCGATGTTCGCGTAGTCTTGCCGACTGGGGTAGCGCTCGATGATTGCTCGCATGGTGGCGTTGTCGCGGTAGAACCGTGCCACGGTGTTCATGTCGTAGACACGCATCTGGGCGTCGCCCGTGTCGGCCTCGGTGCTGAGGTAACGCCAGTTGAGGCGGTCGCCGTCCACCTCAAGCAGTTCAAAGCCACCCGGTGAGCCGTCGAGGCACACGTCGCGGCCGGTATAGTGTGCGGTCCACCACCACGAACTGCACACGGCGGCCACGTTGCGTTCGGTCACGTTAGGGTGGGCCGTGGGGTGCATGGTGGAGTTAGTGTGGATGTGGCCGCTGAGGATGAGCGCTTGGCTGAAGCGGTCCAGGCGGTTGCAGAGGTCGTCGGCACCGTCTCCGGTGAGGCGGGGAACAGTATTGCGGTTGTTGTTGAGTTCCCACACGGGGATGTGCAGGCACACGACGACGGGGCGGTCGCTCTCGACGAGAGCGAGGTCGGCGTCGAGCCAGTCGAGTTGCTCTTGGGTGAGGCGAGCCTCGTTATTGCGGCTGCCGGCCACATCGTCGCTGTAAGTCACGCCTGGCAAAGCCTCGTTGAGGTAATAGATGTCGTCGAGTACAACGTAGTGTACGCGCCCGATGTTGAACGAATAGTAGGAGGGGCAAACGATGTCGCGCCATGGTGCGGCGGCGAGGTTGTCGGTGTCGGCGCCGGCGGGCACCGACGGGTCGTTGTCGTGGTTGCCGATCACTGGCCATAGCGTGACGGGCCACCGGCACTGCTCCATAAAGTCCATGAAGTCGTGGAGGTCAAAGCCGTTGGCGCGCCAGAACCTGTCCCACGTGAGGTCTCCGAGGATGGTGCTGTGGATGGTAGCGTAGCCATCCTGCTCGCGCAGGCGGCGCACTTCGCGCTTGAGCCGCGGCATGAATGTGTATTGAAAGCGGTTAAGGTCGCCGATGCGCCGTGCCAGATGGGTGTCGGCGGCGACGAGCATGGCGTGACGCGTGCCGTCGTCGGCCGCCGGAACGAGGGTGAAGTCGTGGCTCTCGTCTATGCTTGGGTCGGGATTGTCGAGTGGGACCCAAAAACGCGGGTTGAAGGCCTGCTCCATAGCGGCCGAGCCAAGGCCAGGCCCTACATCGCCCGCTCGTTGGTGTCCTGTCGCCCCTAACGGGGCTAATAATATTGGGATGGCGGTATTGTCACGGGGGTTCCGCTTCGCTTCACCCCCGCCTAAATTCTTGTCGCCCCTATCGGGGCTCGCGGCCTTGGCCTGGCCGATAAGTGGCGAGGATGTTTCCGCTGTGGGCTCATAGCCGGACGGGAGGCTGTAGAAGACATAGCCGAGCCGTTTGTTGCTGTCGAGGACATAGCGTCCGTCGCTATCGGTGACGGTGACGGTAATGCCGTCGCTCACGGCCACGCCGGCCAGCGGCGCGCCGCTTGTCGTGGCAACGCGGCCGGTGAGTGTCGCCGCGGTGGCCGTCATCGTTGCCACCGCAAGCAATATCGCTGTTAATCCAAAAATTCTCATTGCGTTAGTGCCTTGTGGAGCGTGAAAGTGGTGTAGTTGAGGCGGAGCCACAACTCGAGGAAGACGTCGTTGAGCGAATAGGTATTGGCGCGGCGCGTGATCAGGCCGTGGCGCATGAGGTGGTTGGCGCTGTGCTGCGTCGCGCCGGGGGTGGAGAGTTTGTGCTCTTTGACAAACTTTGACGAGAAGATACATTGAGCCTCGCCCTCTGTGGCCACGGCAATGAGCAGCCCCTTGTGCTTGTCGGGCACCTCTCCCACCATTGCGCGGAACATCGGTTCCTTGCCGGCGATGACGTTTTGCAGCGCGGTGGCGACGGTGTCGGGAGTACATCGCTCGCCATCGTCCAGAATGGTATATGCCTCGTTAAAGGTGCGCTGCAGGGCGTAAGTATTGCCACGGGTGAGGCGGTGCAGGGTCGCCACAGTGTCATCGTCCACGGTGATGTCGCGAGGAGCAAACAGTCGCCTGACGAATGATGCGTAGACGTCAAGGTCGATTGCTTTGAGTTCAAGCATATCGGTGCTATTGTAAAATGGTCTTGCCGACTTGAGAAACATTTCTTGAAGGATGTGGAACTCGCTGCCGGCGAAGATGAAACGCGAGTTGGCGGCTCGTTGCACATGGCTGCGCAGCAGCGCCTCGATATTTTTCTCGGGGTAGGCGGCAATCTGTTGGAACTCATCGATGGCTACCAGGCACGGACGGTCGGCATTGTCGAGATATGTGAAGATTTCCTCGAGGGTGAGTGCCGGCCGGGTGATGTCACCCAAGTCGATGCTGAAGGTGGGCATTCCCGTCATGGCATCGAAGCCGAACTTGCCGGCGAGCGAGTGTAGCGCGTGCAGGAATGTCGTGACCACTTTGCCGCCCAGCGGCATCACCATGTCGAAGACGGCGCGTCCGAGTTGATGGGTGAGTTCACGCAGGCTGCCGGTGTGGAGAATATCGATAAACACGGTGTGATAATTGTCGGCGATGGCCGGTTGCTCAAACAGGTGGTTGATCAGTCCGGTTTTGCCCATGCGGCGCGGCGAGATGAGCGTGACGTTGTTGCCGGCACCGATTGCTTTGAGCAAGGTGGCTGTTTCTGCCTCGCGGTCGCAAAAGTACTGTGGCTCAATGCGTCCAACAACGATAAACGGGTTTTTGGATGTTGTGCCCATAGTTGTGAAGATGTTGATTGTCACCGCAAAGGTAGCGTTTTTTTTTTAATTATCAAAATTTGATAATCAAAATTTGATAATCGTCTTTTTCAAACATGAATTTCCAATTAAATTCAGCCTCGAACAGGGATTTTTCTTACTCATGGCTGAATATAGCCCTATATAATCAGCCACGAGCGGGAGTTTTTCCTCGTTCGTGGCTGAATATAGCCTATTGGCCGCAGTGTTGAGCGTGGCTCTATCGGTTCAACGCGGTGCCCTTGCTCCAGAAGGTGGTGTCAAGAGTGGCCTCGACTGTGGCCTCAATGTCGTCCGGCAGGTTGCAGAAGAAGTCAATACCCGTGCGGGCCTCCAGTTCGTCGATAGAGATGTACTGGGCGCTTTGCTTGGCAGTCGTGGCGTTGTAATGGTAGGTCCAGATGCCCATCGCATAGTATTTATTGTCAGTCTTATTGTAGGCCAACAGTGCCATATAGAAATATTTCGACACCGGCAATGTGTTGTTGGCCTTCACGCCGCTGAGCAATCCGCTGGAGGTGCTGCCGTTGAGCGTTATATTGTCGATGGTAGCGGCTTTAACCACATAAAGCGTGTCGACACTGCTCATCTTGGCCCACGTCTGTACATCGTTCTCAAGATTTTGCCACTGCCCGCTATTGTGGTTGGAGTATTGCGGCGCCATATTGCTGTACTTGAACGTTAACTGATTTTGAGCCTTTGACACTTGTCGGTCGTTGCTCATGCACAGGTGGCCACGCGAGAAACCGCTGCTGGAGTAGTGGGATGCTTTAGAGCGTGTGGCAGACGGCAGGTTGGTATCCTCGCCCCAACTCTCGTTGCGACCTACGTTGTTATCAACGATGTTGCATGGATTAAACTGATAGCACACCCATCGTGTTGCCATCAGGCTGTTGTCCCACTCGAGCGAGTAGCAGATGGGGTCGTCCAAGCCGTCGCCGGTGGTGTACTGCACCGACCACGAGTTACTATGGCCGCTCTCGGTCTTGAGGCGCGGGAACTCCAGTCGCCACGGCTGCCAATTGCTGTCAATTCCGGCACTGCTACTGTTGTTTTTCTTGAACAGCGATGCCCAGCCGGCAATGTTGGTGTTGCGGTTGGTGTTGTTGTCGCCCGAGGTGGTGATGGTGAAGGTGGCCGAGGCGGAGGCCGACGAGGTGCCGTTGTAGATGGCGATGGCCTTGACGACGGCGCTCGAGTTGAGGGTGAACGTCACCGTAGTGGAGCCGCGGCCGGTGTAGTTGCTCGCGCTGGGAGTGGTGCCGTCGGTGGTATAGTAGACCGTGGCGCCGGCGGTGGTCGTGGCCACCGTCACGCTCTGAGCGGCGGTATAGTTGCCGCCGGACGGCGAGATGGTGGGCGTGTCGACGGTGATGGCGCCGCCACTGATGACCAGGCTGCTGATTTGCGAATAGAGGAACTCCACGCTGTGGCCGCTATTGGCACTGGGATACACCTTGACGCCCACACCGGTGGTGGAGCCGAATGTGCCGCCAACAAATTGGATCGAGTCGAGGGCCGCGGCCTCGTAGGTGTGCACCGTGCCGTTAACCAGCGTGATGGTGTAGGTCTGGGCTGTGGCGCCCGCGGCTGTCGCGAGCAGCACGATGGCAACGGCAATCTTCGCTATGATATTGTTAAATAGAACTCTCATTGCTGATGTTTTTTAGCCGCCTGACGGCGGGAAATCTTTCAAAATCTTTTATTTTTGACGGTGCCCTAACGGGCGGAAATTTTTCAAAATCTTTTATTTTTTTGGCCGCCTGACGGCGGGAAATCTTTCAAAATCTTTTATTACGGCGGGAAATCATTCAAAATAATATAATTTAGATTTTTGAAAGATTTCCCACGCGCCAGCGTGGCCTAAATAGGATTTACTGTTTGACGGTTTTCTTGCCGTTGACGATGTAGATGCCGGCGGGCAGCGACTGCCAGTCGCCGGTCATGCGGACGCCCATCAGGTTGTAGGTGCCTTCGACGGCCACTGTGTCGCCCTCGGCGAGGATGTCGTTGATGCCGGTGATGGTGCCGCTGCTGTCGCCGTCAAAGACGATGCGCAACGCCTGGTCGGCCGGCGTGGTGAAGTAGGCGCTCGAGCCGTCGACGTTGCCGCCCAGGGCGCTTGCCCAGCCCACGCTGCCGTCGTCGGTCATCACCTTGACGCTGTTGTCGGCGGTGGAGACGCTGGTGGGCGAATAGGTGCCGGTCATGGTGTACTCGTCGGTGCCGCTGACGCGACGCGGAGCGTTGTAGGTGGCGCTGCTAACGTTCACGGTGTGAGTCACCGAACGGGCGGACTCGTTGCTGAGTGTCACGCCGCTGAAGGTCATTCCGGACGTTGTGTCGTGAGCCTTAACCAGATAGGGCACGCCGGCCTGGATTGACGTGGCTTGCTCGAAAATCATGTTGCCGGCGTCGAATTGGCGGCCGCTGGGGGCCGTCACCGGGTCGCCCTGCTGCACGCCGATATACTCCATGATGACGCCGTCAAACTCGGTGATGTCAAACGGCACCGTGAGCGGCGTCCACACTCCGGCGGTGAACGGCTTGGCCAGCCTCACCTCCACGTCGCTGATGCTGCTCGAGGGCGAGACGAAAGCCTGCGTGGCGTCCACTACGTGGGTAATAACCGGCTCGTCGCCCAGGGCGACAGGATAGACGGCCGATGGCGTGGCGATGGCGCTCACGTCGACCAGCGCGCCGTTATAGACGTTATATGACGCGTTGAACGTGTTGGTGAGAGTGAGTGAGGTGGTGCCGACTTTCACGTTGCTGACCTTCACCCAGTCGGCGGCGTGGCCGGCGACTTCAGTGGCGGCGACTGCGACGGGCTCGGTGGCGGTCTCGGTCACCGGGTCGGCGATGACGAACCACGGGCAGTGGGTGCGGTCGCTACTCTGGCACAGGTCGGGCGTGAGTTGCGGGTTGCCGTCACTGGCGGTGGAGTACTGTCCCATAAGCCAACCGGCGATGTGCTGGTCGTGGGCCATCTCACGCGTGGTGACGAGACCCTTGATGAGCATCGCGCCGCTGTTGTCGCGCACGTAGGCGTCGTAGGTGTAGGTGCCGGCGGTGGCGTTAGAGGCCGTCTGTGTGGCGTGCAGCACGCGGGCGTTGTAACTGTCGGGCAGGTAGAGGCGCACCGTCTCGCCGGCAGTCACCTCCTTGAAGGCGGCGATGCCCGTGACGGTCGTCACCGAAGAGGCTGCGGCCGCCTGCCGGTAAATCTGCACTTCCTTGTTGTCGCCCGCAAAAGACGAGGCGTAAGTGCCGAATCGCGTACTGCCGTTGTTATAGTTATATTGCAGGAAGCGGGAACCGGTACCGCTCTTGATTGTAGCGGTGGCATCGCTGCCGATTTCTATTGTGTGGGTTTGGGTTGAATTATCCGAAGCCATGGTCACGCTATTGCTGGCACTATTGGCATATAGGTAATTGGAGCCGCTGCGGAATTTCCACGCGTCGCTTGAGCCCTCGAGAACAAGCACAAGAGCCTCGGCATTGTCACCGAGGGTCACGGTGCTCTTGTCGGAACTGATAGTGACATCGGTAGATGAGCCCGCAAGGGTAGAAGAGCCTGACAGTCCGGCGGTCATTACCTCGCCGGCACCATTTGAGACGATGATGACGATGTCGCCGCTGGCCAGGGTGGAGTCATCGGTGACGAGGGTGTACTCGTCGTTGGTGACCGGAGCCTGGTAAGTGATAGTGGCGGAGGCAACTTCGCTGTCGGTCATACCGCTCTTGACGGCGATGGCCTTGACGGTGGTCGTCGCGCTGACGTTGAACGCCGCGCTATAGGTCTCGCTGGTGCTTGTGGGCGTCGAGCCGTCGGTAGTGTAGTGGATTGTGGCGCCGTCGGTCGTGCAACTGATCGAAACGCTCGTCGGCCCCGTAATCACGGTGCCGTCGCCCGGCGAAATCACCGGCGTCGCCACCTGCTCGGTCACCGGCGGCTCTTCGCCGCCGCCGGAACTCGTCTGGCGATAAAGATAGACTTTGCCCAAATTACTCGTTGATGCGTAGCATGAGAATATCGGGGAGCCGTTATTGGGGTTATAGCGCATTGAATTGCGATTGTCGGTGTCGTTGAATGTCACAGAAGCCTCACCGTTACTGATTGTTATTGTCGCTTGGGCTGCCGTCGAGATAGTGCTCGTGTAGTTGAGGTAATTTTTAGTTGAACTGTTGGCAGTCAGGTATTGCTCGTTATATTGTGTGCCGGTGGCTTGGAACGACCAACTGTCGCTGCTGCCCACAAGATTGAAAATCTCGGTATCCGAAGTTGGTTCGATAGTCAAGTCGCTCGTGACTGTCACAGCGGTAGCGGTGCGATTATTACTCTTTTCAGTGTTGGCGATGGCGTATGCGCTGCCTGCGGTTCCTGCGTTAGCAATAATGATTTTATCGCCTGCGCTGAGTGTTGAGGCATCAGTGACAAGTTGGAAGGCACCCTCCTCATCTCCGCCGCCGGATGAGCCGGCCTCGATAGTGTAGGTCGCGGTGGCGATGGGGCTGACAACATTGTTGACGATGGCGATGGCCTTGACGGTGGTAGTCTCGCTGACAGTGAGTGCGCTGCTATAGAGACTGCTGGAGGTCGTCGGGTCGGTGCCGTCGGTGGTATAGCGGATTGTGGCACCGCTGGCGGCAGTGATAGTGACGTTCTGAGCGGCGGTGTAGGTGCCGCCGGCAGGCGAGAAGGTCGGCGCAGCGGGCGTGGGCGTCACGTCGCCGGTCGTGCCCTCGCGGTAGAGTTGGACCGCACTGCCGGTGGAAGACGTCGCGGCGACAAAACTCGTGTTGTTGTATCGCAGGTAGCGGTATTTGTTGCCAATGTTTTGCACCACAGCGTTGCCGTTATCAAAGGTGATGGACCACCAATATCCGGAATCGATATTATTGCCCGTAGAGATGTTGCTGCCGCTGAGGCAAATATAATAAGCGTCGGAGTTGGTTTGCTGAAATAGGTACTCGCCCTTGGAGCCGGTTATTTTCACGGGCACGGCGCTTGTGGTGGACGACACGGTGAGTGTGCTGCCGGAGAGAGTGATGCCGCTGCCGCTAACGGACTCTAACGCGTCTAACATATAGTCGCCGCTGACTGCCGGTGTCGTCTCGTAAACAATCACATAGTTGTTGCCGCTGACGATGCCGCTGATGTTGGTCACCTTGGTGTAGGTGGTTGTGGTTGCCGGTGTCGTCGATTGGAAAGTTACAGCGATGGCCGACAAGCGGCGGTTACCGCTGCTGCCACCAACAGTGAATGTTACCGATGTGGCGCTACCCGTCCATGTGCCGTTGGAGTAGGTGCCGGCATCTGCGGTAATTTCGTTGCTACCATCGCTGCCCCCAAATGTTATCTCAATCTTGGTGATTGTTTTGGTTGTTGAGGCCACGGTGAATGTATTGCCGCCATAGGCACGAATCGCTGTACCCGAACTATAGTACTTCGGGGCATTGCTATTTGTGCCTTTGTCAAACGTGATGGTGAAGTTGGTGCCGGTGTACTGGCTTACAGCGACGCCACTTGTGTAGTTCTGCTCGGAGAAGTTCACACTCTCGTCGGCAGCACGGGTGGTGATGAGACAGAACACTGCCATCACCAACAAGGTTAATAGTTTTCTCATATTGTTTTTTAAAAGGTTTTTGTTTTCGTTTTTAGGTTGCGAAATAGTGTGCAAATTTAGGTATAATTTTCGGGTTATCAACCAAAAAAAAGAGAAAATAATCACCAAAAGGCGAATTTTTCCGGCAAAAGCCGAAATCGCGCCCGCCGAAAACAGCCGCTGGTCCATTTTATACACGAATTACCATAAATTATCCATGAATTTAAGACAGGAGGACATGAGTTTTTAGGAGAACATGAGATGTACCCGTTGGCGGTAAGTGAACTGCACCCCAAAAGTTAGACACAAAACTTTTGAGGTGCAGTTCATTTTGGAGGGGGTGAGACCTAATGGGGAAGGCTCTATATCACCTGATTGGTGAGAGGTGAGAGGCGGATGAGATAGGTGGAGATGGCCATATAGATGATCATGCCCACGATGTCGTTGGTGACGGTGACAAATGGGCCGGTGGCGATGGCCGGGTCAATCTTGAGTTTCTCGAGCACGATGGGCACAAGCGAACCGAACACGCTGGCGAAGATGACGACGCTGAAGAGCGAGATGGTGACGGCGAGCGCTGTCACATGGGCCTTGACGACGTTGTTGTCGGGCGGACTGAAAGTGGTGTAGAGAAACACGAGGCCGGCGATGATGGCGGCGTTGAGCATGGCGATGCCCACCTCCTTGAAGATGTGCCGCATGGAGTGGTGGATGTCGAGGCTGCCGTTGGCGAGGCCCTGCACGACGATCGCGCTCGACTGCGTGCCCACATTACCGCCGGTGCCGCCGATGAGCGGGATAAAGAGCGCCATGCCCGGCAGCACCTCCAGCAGGTTGCTGTCGCCGCCGTCGAGGATGAGCGCATTGAGGATACCGCCCACGAGGCCCACCATGAGCCACGGCAGGCGCGCCTTGACCTGGGTGAGCACACTGTCGCCGGTGTCGATGTCGCCGGCGATACCACTGGCAAACTTGTAGTCTTTCTCGCCTTGCTCGCGCACCTGGTCGATGATGTCGTCGATGGTGATGCGGCCCAGCAGGCGACCGATGCTGTCGACCACCGGCACGGCCACGAGGTCGTATTTCTCGAAGTCGCGCGCCACCTCGTCGATGGGCGTGTCGGCCTTGACGGCGATGGGGTCCGGCTCCATCACCTCGCTGATGCGGGCCGCCAGGGGGTTGGTGATGGTGGCCTTGATGGGGAAGATGCCCTTGAGGCGGTTGTCGTCGTCGACAACATAGACGTTGTAGATCTCGTCCACCTCGCCGGCCTGCTCACGCATGGCGCTGATGCACTGCTGCATGGAGAGGTTCTCGTTGACGACGACCATCTCGGTGGTCATATATCCGCCGGCGGTCTCCTCGTCATACTGGAGGAGGTCGACGATGTCGCCGGCCTGCTCCACGTCGTCGATGTGGCGGATCACTTCCTCACGGTCTTCCTCGTCGAGTTCCTGGATCACGTCGACGGCGTCGTCGGTGTCCATCTGCTCGAGGGCGTCGGCGATATCCTCGGTGCTCAGTTTGGAGAGCAGGTCGTGCCGCTGGTCCTCGTCAAGTTCGACGAGGACATCGGCGGCGAGTTCGTCGCTCAGTTGCTGATAGATGAACAGGGCGTCGTCAAGGTCCATATCGCCGATCAGTTCGGCGATGTCGGCGGGGTGGAGGTCGGCGATCGCCTTGAGGATGGCGTCGCCGTCGCGGGCCTGAGCCAGTTGCTCGAGTTGCTGGATATATGATTTGTCGAAATCCTTCATAGTGAACGGTCGAGTGGTTGATGGCAGCCACGAGGTGGCTGCACACCGAACGTGTTAGTTACTTGCTACTTGCTAATAAACTTGTGAGGTCGATGAAGTCGGCCACGGAGAGGCGTTCGGGGCGCAGGTCGAAGATGGACCGGGCGAGCAGGGCGGTGGAGGCCTCGCCCGGAGGCAGCAGCGACCGCAGGCTGTTGCGCAGCGTCTTGCGTCGCTGGCCGAAGGACGTCTTGACGACGGTCTTGAACAGCCGCTCGTCGCAGCCCAACTCACTGACGCTGTTGCGCCGCAGGCGTATCACGCCGCTCTTGACCTTGGGCGGAGGGGAGAAGACGTGCTCGTCGACCGTGAACAGGTACTCGATGTCGTACCATGCTTGTAGCAGCACGCTCAGGATGCCGCGGGTGCGGTTGCCCGGAGGGGCGGCGATGCGTTGTGCCACCTCGCGCTGCACCATGCCGGTGCACAGGGGCACCGAGTCTTTGTAGTCGAGCAGTTTAAAGAAGATTTGCGACGAGATGTTGTAGGGGTAGTTGCCCGTGATGGCAAACGGCCGGTCGCCATAGACGGCGTGCAGGTCCATCTGCAGAAAGTCGCCCTCGATGAGGCGGCCATCAGCGAGTTCAACGGGGTAGCGCTGCTTGAGGTAGGCCACGCTGTCGCGGTCGAGTTCAACAACTGTGAGGTCACGGCCGCGCTCAAGCAGGAACTGCGTCAGCACGCCCATGCCGGGTCCCACCTCGAGCACCGGCAGCGAGGTGTCGACATCGACGGTGGCGGCGATGCGCTCGGCGATGGAGAGGTCGGTGAGGAAGTGTTGTCCCAGCGATTTTTTTGCCCTTACTTGTCGCATTGCTTTTGAGATGTTTAGGGTTGATCTTTGTCACCCGTTGTGATGGTGAATATAGGCCACCTTGCGGTGGGAAATCTTTCAAAATCTTTTTTGTGGCCGTCTTGCGACGGGAAATCTTTTAAAATAAATTAGATTTTTGAAAGATTTCCCACGCGGTAGCGTGGCTGATTTAACCTTTATTGCCGAGCGGCCAGGCCCTACAATTCGGTGGGGGATGACTTATCGTTTGGTTTCGACGCGGAGGCTGTCGGGGGCAATGTCGACGGCCACCAGGCGGCTGTTGCCGCGCCAGGGCAGCGCGCCGCGGTATCCGTCGAGGGTGAGCACCACGCGCCGGCCGTTGCTGTTAAACACCTCGCAGCGCCTGGCCACCGAGTCGCTCTCGATGCTGAACGACACCACCTCGTCGATGTGGAAAGTGTCGCCCACGTAGGAGACTTTGACCATCTCGCCCTCGTAGGTTTTAATGAGGCCCTCGGCCTTGACCGACGTGATGAAGCCGTGCACTTGCTCGGTGCTGTAGGGGTAATAGTAGCGCCACCACAGCCACAGGCCGAGCATCATCATCAGCACCACGACGGTGGTGACGATGACGGTGCGCAGCGTGTTGTGTCCGCGCTCGATGGTCGCCTCGTCGATGCGTCGTTCCTCACGCTCGCGCGGCGTCTCGGGCTGAACCGTGGGCTCGGGTTCTTGGCCCGCCTGTTCGTTGAAGTAGTCGTCAAATTTATCGTCCATTGTTTCGTTTTTCAATTGAAATCATTATCAGAGAGTAGATGCCCAGCACGATGAGCAGCAACGTTTGCAGTCCCCAAACGAGCATCGCAAACGCGCTCGCCAGCGGGTTGAACGGCGAGGAGAGCGGCAGCGTGCCGAGCCCGTAGAGGGCAAAGCCGAAGATGATGGCATATTGCCACGGTCCCAGTCCGCCGTTACTGGGCACTGCCATCCCCAGGCTGCTGAGCACAAAGAGCACGAGTGCTGTGAGCACGCCCACCTCGATGGGGAAGGAGAATGCCTGCACAGCCACGAGGAAGCCGCCGAAGTAGCAGCCCCAGATAAGCAGCGTGTAGAGCAGGAAGAGCCAGAGGCTCTCGACGCGCGCGATTGACATGAAGCCTTGCCACACTCCGGTGACGATGCCGCGCAGGGCGGCAATCACACGGTTGTCGCTCGTGCTGTGATAGAGCCACACGGCGGCCGCCGCGCCGGCGGCGCATAGACCCAGCAGCCACCACAACAGTGTGCCGCCGCCTGCCTCGGCGCCAAAGAATTCCAGCATCTTGTCGCCGGCCAGCGCGAGGGTGAGCAGGGTGAGCAGGCCCACCATCACCGTGTCGCACAGGCGGTCACTCACCATCGTGCCGAACACTGTGCTGAATGGAGCGTTCTCGCGCCGCGAGATGTAGCCCACGCGGAACACTTCGCCCAGCCGGGGCACAAAGAGGTTGATAAAGTAGGTGGCGAAAATCGAGTTCACCACCGGCATCGCCGGGGTGTTGACTCCGATGGCCCGCAACTGCAACTGCCACCGCAGACCGCGGAAGACGTGGCTGGCCACGTTGATGACCAGCATGGGAAGGAACCACCAGTAGTTCACGTCGTTCTGCAGCGCGGCGTTGATGGCCGTCCAGTCCACGCTATGGTAGAGATAGACGCCGAGCACGACGCTCACCAGCAGCGGCAAGCAGTATTTCAATATTTTACCGAATGTTTTGCCCATCGTTTCTTCAATAACTTGCAAAGGTAACTAAAATCCGTGACATCTCAAGCGCCACTGCCCCAAAAACATTGTGAACACTCGCGAAAATTTCCGAAAATTAATCTCCCGTGAATTTTCACCCTGCCTTTACAGCAATGGAGTGAGGTATACCGGCAGGCAGATGGTTTGGCCGTCTTGCTGCAGGTCTTTGGTATAGAGTAACGTAGGTTGAGTGACACGTGATGAATACTTGGCACAGAACGCATCCAAGGACTTGTGGGTTTTGTAGCCTGATGACTTCACCTCGACCGGCAATAGTTTGCCGCCCTTGGACAGAAGAAAATCCACCTCATAGTAATGGTTGTTTTCAGCCGGTAAAGTGTGGTAGAACAGTTCATATCCTGTGGCGCGCAGCATTTGGGCCACAACGTTCTCATAGATGTAGCCTAAATTTGTGTTTAGTTTGTCGTTCCACAACTTCTGGTAGATGATGTTATCTGTGAAACTCTTGTCCCAAAAGGCCAAGGAGACAAATAACCCAGTGTCGGCAACATACATCTTGTACAGGGTGCGGTCTGTAGTTAGCGCAAGTCCGACATTAGGGTCGGTTGAACGGTAAGTGATATTGACAATCATGCTTTCGCGCAATGCCTCCAACAATTCCTGCACTTGTCCTTGTTTAATATCCTCGAGCACACTGCGAGGTTGGTATCGCGACACATTTTGGCTTAACATTGACGGTATGTTCCAGAACATTGCACGCAACTTGCCGGTTTCATCTATTTTCTGCAAGTCATCGGCATAAAGGCTAAGGATGCGCCGTTTGACTGTGTCGACTTTCTGAAGGTTATTGGTCTCAATATACTCGTTGACGGCTTGAGGCATTCCGCCCACCAGCATGTATAATCTGAAATCCCGCATCAAGTGGCGATGGGTAGCGTTGCCCAAAGAAATGCGTTTGTCGTAAACTTCTCTCAACAGGTCAACTGTGGCGTTGTCACCCAAAGCCCATCTGAACTCCTCATAGTCCAACGGGTACATTTGGATGCGCTCCTCCTCGCTTGGGATGACAATGTCCTTGACATTCCGATGAATGCTTATCAGCGACCCCGTCTCGATGTAGTCATACCGGCCATCTTTAACAAGGTGCTTGATTGCCTGCCTGACGCGTGGCTGCATCTGCACCTCATCAAAAATTATTAACGACTGTCGTTCAACCAATGTCACATTAAAGATGAGTTGCAACCGCATGAACAGGTACTCCAAGCGGCTCAACCCGTTGTCAATAACCTCTTGCAACTCGGGAGTGATATCAGTGAAGTCAATCAAGATGAAAGATTTGTACTCATTTTCAGCGAAATGGCGCACGAGTGTCGATTTACCGACACGGCGCGCTCCCTCAATAAGAAGCGCTGTTCGGCCGGCAGATTCGGTCTTCCATTTTAATAACTTCTGATATGCTTTGCGTTTGAAAATTTGCTCGCTCATAGTCGCGGTTTTTTAATTTGCGGCAAAGTTACTGATTTATTTGTAATTGTGCAAGCATTTTCCCGCGAGCGCAAAATGTTTTGGGTGGATTTTTCCCGCGAGCGCAAAATGTTTTGTGCGGATTTTTCCCGCGAGCGCAAAATGTTTTGGGTGTCAGTCGGAGATTTCGCCGCAGAGGTTGTGGCGCATATAATTGGCGACAACGTTCGGCTCGAGATTCATGCCAAAGAGGTACATCAACTTGGTGATGGCGGCCTCGACAGTGATGTCACGTCCGCTGACCACACCGGCTGTGGCGAGGCCGTTGCCGGTCTCGTAGCGCGTGTCGTCCACGCCGCCGTTAACACACTGCGTGACATTCACAATCACGATGCCTCGTGCCACGGCATCGTTGAGCGCCTTGAGGAACCACTTGTCGGTGGGGGCGTTGCCGGCGCCGAAAGTCTTGAGCACGATGCCCTTGATGCCGGGCGTGTGCAGCAGGTGTTGCAGGGTGTATTCCGGCAGCCCGGGAGTGACTTCGAGCACCATCACCGCGGTGTCCATGGCGTGGCGCACCTTGAGCGGACGGTGCCCCGGCGAGCGGTAGAGGGCATCTGTGTCGAACTCGATGCCCAGGCCGATGTCGGCCAGCGGCGGATAGTTGTTGCTCTTGAAGGCGTCGAAATTGTCGGCGCTCATCTTTGTTGACCGGTTACCGCGCCACAGGTGGTTCTCAAATAGGATGGCCACTTCCTGCACCATCGGTTCGCCGCGCGAGTCGATGGCCGCGGCCACTTGCAGCGCGGTGATGAGGTTCTCCTCGCCGTCGGTGCGCACCTCGCCGATGGGCAGTTGTGACCCGGTGATAATCACCGGTTTGTGCAAGTTCTCGAGCATAAAACTGAGGGCGCTGGCGGTGTAGGCCATCGTGTCGGTGCCGTGGAGGACAACAAAACCGTCGTAGCGGTCATACTCTCGCTCGATGATCACGGCTATTTCGGCCCAATGCTCCGGGCGCATATTGGAACTGTCGATGGGAGGCTCAAACTGGCGGTGGTCGATGTCGTAGTCGAGTTTGCTCACCTTGGGCACATTGTCAATCAGGTGGTTGAAGTCAAACGGCTGCAGCGCACGCGTGATAGGATTCTCTATCATGCCGATGGTGCCGCCGGTGTAGATTATCAGAATTCTGGGTTTCATTGTTTATGAAAGGTTTACTGTTTACCGTTGACCGTTAACCGTATGAGTTGACAGCGGTCAACGGTGAACGGTCAACGGTGAACTTTTCATTAACTAACGTTTGTTGCGGAAAAAATTGGTCATTAGGGTGGCACATTCCTGCTCAAGCACACCGCCGGTGATGGTGGTGTCTTTGTGGAAAGGCCGCAGGGCGCAACCGTAGGCGCTGTAGCCGCGTTTTGGGTCGGAGGCGCCATAGACGACCCTGTCAATCTGGCTCCAGCCGATTGCTCCGGCACACATCAGGCATGGCTCGACGGTGACGTAGAGCGTGCAGCCCTTGAGGTACTTGCCGCCGAGGGTCGCCGCGGCGGCCGTGATGGCCTGCATCTCGGCGTGGGCGGTGACATCGGTGAGGGTCTCGGTGAGGTTGTGGCCGCGGCCAACGACCTGGCCGGTGGCCGTGACGACCACGGCGCCGATAGGCACCTCGTCGCGCTCAAGAGCCTTGCGTGCCTCGTCGAGCGCCATCTTCATGTATCTCTCGTCATTCATTGTGGTGTCCTCCCCCTCTACCCCCTCCTAAAGGAGGAGGCTTGGGTGTCTAAAGTCTAACTTCTAACGCAGATAGTCGCGGGTGAGCCGCAACAGGCGTTCAAGGTTGGTGTCGTTAAAGAAGTCACGGGCGTGACTGGAACTGATGCCGTCGTTACCGGGCTCACGCGAGGAGATGCGGTTGATATATACCACCACCATGATTCCACGCGGTGGCGCCGGATTGTTACCGAGGATACCGCTCGCCACATCGTTTGGCATGAGGGCCATGCAGTAGAGGCCCGGGTCAAGCCATCGCTTACCCTTCTTGAAGTTAACCGCCTGATATTCCTGATGATTGTCAGGCGTGCCTGTCTTGCCAAAGACAGTGAGGTTCGGGGCGAGCCTGTGCACGCGCTGGTACATCGTACTCAGCAAGGTGGAAGCCGTGCTGCTCTGCGCATCGCGCAAGGCGGTGAGCACGGCGTCCCACGCGGCGTAGTCATAGCGCGTGCTGTCCGGCCGCAGCAACAGAGGCGGAACAGCGACGCTGTCGCCCGACACAAGCGAGGCCGTCACTTGCCGCTTGGTGAGCATGCGTGACCACGCCTCGGCGAGTTTGACGCAGTTCCACTCGTTGTTGCCTTGGCCGAGTATCCACGGCACCAGCGTCTGGCGCAGTGTGTGGCTATTTTGCAACACTGTGGCAAACTGCATATTGACCATATCGGGGCTGACTATGTCTAAAGCGAACTTGCGGTCACGGTCAAGATGCAAATTATTCCACACATATTGCGCCATATCGAGCGTGATGGTGTCGCCGGCATTCCACGACTTGATACCGTAGAGGTTCTCGACAGTCTGCATCAACGGGTTATAGAGCAATGCCGTGGCAGCAGCGGCATCGTGCTTGAGATTCCAGTCGCCGGCATTGAAAAGCGGGTCGCCGGCCGGCACGACAGATTTACCCCGATTCATCGCGAGCATGGCCAGCGCGACCGGATAGACGTCGTCACTGACGGTAAGGAATTGTGTCATTGACGGCTTGCGTCCCCAATGGCTATCGCCGGCCCACTTTGCTGTGGGTTTGTTGAAAAGCATATGCTGGCCATTGGCCGCGATGCCATAGTCGGCCGGGGATGGAGTCCATGTGGCGAGGCTTGGCTCGGTGAGCGCGGCGGCGGTGGCGAGCAACGGCTTGAACGTTGAACCGATGTAGTGTCTGATGAGCGCAGGGTTCTTCATTCCCAACGGCAACTGCCGGTCGGCGTAGTAATCGTCCTCTGAACGGTAGAACGGGGCCGCAAGCAGATTGCCAGTGGCAAGGTCCATCACCGTAACAGACACTTCAAACTCGTTGGTCGGGCGGCCATTCTTGTCCACACCACGCTTGAACTGCGGCTGCCGCATCAGCGAGCGAGTGTAGGAGGTAATCATCTTCTCGAGTTCACGCGAGAGCAACGGGTCAATAGTGAGGCGGATAACCGCACTGTCGTACACCGTGTTGCGCAGCGACGAGTTGAGGCCTCGCACGATTTGCTGGGTGAAGCAGTCGGTCATCGTGGCAGGAATGTCGATGCGTTGCTTACCTTGTGAGGTGTGGGCCAAATGGGAGATTGTGAGTGCCGGATTGTCGCGCGTGACGGTAAGTTCGGCGTGCATCTTGTCACTATCGATGATGATATGGAGGCTTGCCGCACCATCGGTTGGCATGGCAATGACGTCCATCGACCGGCTTGCCTGGCCGTGGCTCTTGATTTCCACGAGGCCATCGCTATGGTAACAGTTCACGTGCAACTCATCGCCACCCTGCTTGGCCATCCGCAGGCGTTGCCCGTCAAATGCCATGAACAAAGCGTTCCCACCCGGCAGTTGCAGGCAGACGATGGGCGCGCCGCTGCCGTTGTCGTCATCGTCGTCGTCATCATCATCGTCGTCATCGTTGCCGCCATATGCCGTGTCTAACGCTATCCAATCGAGTTCTTTGCCATCGGCCATGGTGATGAGGCGCCGCTTGGTGTCGAGAGCCAATGACGTGTAATTGCCGGAAACCGGATGCGACAGACCGCTGCGCCGCAACGGCAACACACTGCCACCATAACTGACGAAGCAGTGATTGTCGCGTGAAAAGAGGCCATTCTCGGCGGCAAGCACTGTGCTGCGCCATGGGTCACTATCAAGCGCGATGCGGAACATTGACGGGATGAGCCTGATGCTCGTGATTTCGATGCCACCATGCTTTGAAACGGCGCTGATAGCAAGCAATCGCTCGCCCAGACTCTGTTGCTGGCGTTTGAGCAACGATGCCATGCTGCTGTTGACGTAAAACAGGCGCAACGCCTCGTCATCAATGGCATCCGCGTCGATGCCCACCAGTCGCAGGTCGGTAGCCCGCCCTGCTTCCATGATGTCGTTCTCTTCATATGGCAAAGCGAACGTGAGGCCGCGATACCGCTTGTTCAAGTCGTCCACGCTATAGCACGGCTTCTGCTTGCCCACGTTGCCGCGGTCGACAAGAGACTGCAGCAGTTCGTTGCCATGACTGATAAAGCCCGAAGTGGAATCCGGCGTGTAGATACCCGCCGAGGCCAAACGTCCCAACGAATTGCAGCCGTGCAGCAAATAACCCATCACGGCAATCATGGCGGCCGCGATGGCGATACCGGCGATGGTGCGCCCGTGGCGCTCGTGCCATTGGGGATCCAACCGTGGCGATGATGTCTCTAATTTAGAATTCACAATTATAGTGTTCAGCGCAAAACGGCCTTGCCGTTTTGCCATTCGATTACTCAGTAGGCAAACAACTTGTTGACATCCGCGTTATTGCGGCATTGTTCCAGTTGGGTAACGACCCAGAGGTAATAGACCGGCATATTCAGTCCACGCTTCACGCCGCCATTCAGTCGTTTGAAAGCGTCGTTGTCGATTGTGAACGTCTTGCCGGCGACACTGAGTGAGCGGATTTGCACCATCGTGCCATTATCCATTGCTATTGCCTGCCGCAGCAGGCTGTTATCGGGCGAGATGGTGATAGTCGAGCCGCTGCTCAGCGTCAGCGTGCAATCGCTGGCGAACTCGTCATCGCGCGCCTGCTGGCCCAACGAATCATAATAAGCGTTGTCTAACGCCATCAGCCGCTGCTTGTCAATCTCTCGCGTCATAGCAGTGTCGGCGTAGAGGCTATCATTGCGCAGCCGCATTTTCAGAGCCACATTGATGTGGTTGGTGCGGAACAATGCCTCGAGGTTCCAATTGGCGATATGGGTCATCGGGTGGTCAAAGGCGATGTCGCCTGTGAGCGTGTCGGCGACGACCATCGTGCGGTTCAGACTATCGGTGAGCGAATACTGCCGCTGCTGCACGAGAGTTTGCACAACGATTGAGGTATCGGCCGTGATGACGGCATCATGACGCGCCGTAGGCCGCGGCGACGACTCTTGCAAGGCGAAATACCGGCCCAGCGCCGCTCCGCAAAGCAGACACACCAACGCGATAATTGCCGGTAGAGGGCCGGACTGGACAAGCGCCCGCCACCATCGCGTCCAGTTGCCATCGTCGCCGGCACCCTCACTTGGGCCGTCACCATCGGACGTGTGGACAATAATGTCTGTCTCCTGGCCTTCGCCGGCACGAATGGGTCGTGTGATGGGACTGGCAGCCTTCCGCTCGCGTTTAACCAGCATATCAAAGGCTTGTGCTGCCGTGCCGCTTCGCGCCGGTCCTTGCACCCTCACGTCATCGCCGGTCCAGTCAATAATGATGTCGCCACTATCCGCGATAGCCATACTGCCGAAGTGTGCCACCACACGGGCATTGTCAATAAAGCGCGACATGGTGTTGAAACCGTCCTCAACACCAAAGGCCAGACCCATTTGTTGTCTGACGGTAGCGGGCATAGCGTCGAGCACATCGAGCAATATCGCGAGGCGGCCGCTGTGACGCATCTTATCACCAAATAGAGCATCCTCCCGCGGCAACTTGATGTAGACCTTGTGGTCATCAAGCACTGCCAGGGCGATAGCGTTGGCAAGAGTTAAACGGTTGTCACCCGTCAGCCGCGGTGCCGACGGCTCAACAACGGTCACGGCGGCACTCACCTGCCGGTTCTCGGTGTCGTAGTCGTGGATAACATCCAAGTGGTCGAGCATCACGCGCAGCGGCCGCTTGAGGAGTTTGACATCATTGGCTCCCATCTCGGCTACAGCGCGCATATTATAGCGGCGCCCCATTCCCTCAAAACGGGTGTAATCACCCTGCGCGATGACCATGGTCAGCCGGCCGGAAGGGCGCATGAACGCAAAGATGACCGCATGATCCTGCGGCAGGCTTCCGTTTAGCGGCATGCCATAGTCATCGGCCTCGCGCGAGATACCGGAAGTGAACTCGATCACACTGTCACCACGCGAATTGACAGGCGCGCCCCACACCTTCCTCTCTATTTTTATCTCGTTCCCAATCATCGTCAAGTAATTAATTACCGGTTATTTATTGCCGAAGAAGTAACTCAACAGGTTGCCATAGTCCACACCCGGGTCGATACCATGCTGCAGCAAGATATCGGTGAGCAGTTGTGTTGTGCCAAAAGCGAGCGGCGTGGCCAATGTCCAGTCGTCTGTGAAGTGGGTGTCGTCACGCTTGCCATAGATATTGAAGTCAACATCAATGGGGTGAGCCACGAGGAAAGTGTGCGGCGCCATACCAATGGCGGCGCAACTCTCACCGCTGCTCTGATATCCGGTGAGTGACCTGAAGTAGCGGTCACGCAACTCCACATATTGCTTGAGTTGCAACGGCCGCGCGTGAGAGCCATCAGCCGGCTTGCTGTAAGCCATGACGGTGTAGGAGCCTTGCTGCGCGAAATAGTTTCTTGAGTGCGGATAATTGCGGCGCAGCCGCGGCACCTCAATCTCGTTGCCGTCATCATCGTGGCGGCGGTCAACGAGCGACACCCCCTGTGAGAGGGTGAGATGGAACTCAAGATCGCTGTCAAAGTGGACCTCATTGTGCAGAAACGCGCGCGCAAAGGCAAGCGTCATCCACGAGTAGGTGAAATTGCTGTCTTTGTTGCCGGCGTTATATACACCGGCCATATTTTTGGCATCAAGGATACTGTCAACTCCCTTGAGCGCAAGATACCAATTCTTGGCATTGTTCGCCGAGTCGGTGATGTTCTTGAGTTGCTGCAACGTCTGCACCATAGCCATGAAGTCGGCATTGGCGGCCATTGCGCGGCCGAGCGCCGCGTCACTCAGTTGCTTGCCGGGCGAGGCCATCATGTCGCTGATAACAATATCGGTAGCCGTGATGGCATACAGCAGCGGCGTGAACGCCAGTCGCGCGTTGGTGTCGGTAAACGTCTTCCTGTCAAGATCGGAATGGTACTTGATGAGATAGGCATTGATGTCCAACAAATCCCATGCCGCGTCGATTGCGTTGATGAGAGTATCTATCTCCAGTTGCCAGAAACGCTCAAGCAACTGCTCGCCGTTTACCATCAACTCATCGTTGTCGGCCTTGCAGCCCGAGCGTTGCAGGTTACTAATCAAGTTGGCATTGTCGATATAGCGGTTGCGGCTTGATGCCGCGTATTGGTTGCTGTCGGTTATCATATCACCGGCGGGAGTATAGGCCCCACCCTTGACAAACACAGTGTAACGCTGCTTGTCATCACGTTGCCACCGCCGCAACCCGAATATCTTGCTCTTGCACTCCAGCAAAGCCTCATAGATACTCTTGAACATAGTCAAGTTGTCGGGCGTGAAGCACTCGCCGGGTATATCGGCAAGCAACACCTCCACTGTCTTGCCGCCGATGGTGACGTGGTCGGCATAGATATCATATTGCCGCATGGGAAACATCGCTGTCTTCTCGATGTCCATCAATTGGCTCTTGAGTTGCAAGATAGTGTTAAATAAAGGATTGGAGCGCTTGCCATTGCCAATGGCGCAATGTTGCTCAAGCGCCGTAATCAAGTCACGCAGCAGGTAACTCTTGCCACTGCTCGTGGTGCCGGTGACGGCAATGCGCAACTGCGACTTGCCGGCCCATGCAGAGAAAAGTCTATCAAAATATCCCATAAGACAGTTGTTCGTTATCTTGAGCAGAACGGCAAGGCCGTTTTGCGCTAAACTCCTTTGCTACAGACTATTTGCCGGAAGAATGAGTGTGACCGGTGGCTGTCATAAAGGCCAACAGCACCGCACTCTCCAACGCTTCGCCCACAGCATCGACCCCCATACCGGGGTTCAATCGTCCGGTGAACGGCAACCAGCCCATATAACTCAAGAACAGGTAAATTGTTGTACCCACCCACATCAGCATCGCCAATAGGCGCCAGGCCATAGTGCGGCTCACAGTGAGCACTTTGCCTGACTGGATAGACTGACGGCTGCTGCGGTCATCCGGCAGGCTGTGGTGAGCCACCGCCCAGGCCAGCAGCACCAACAACAGACCATAAGCCAAATAAGCCACGGCACCATATGCTCCCAGGAAAGCCGCCTGAAGCGACACATCGTTGAGCACCACCGGCGATTGCCCGCCGCTCACCGACGGGTGCAACGGCTTGCGCTCATTGCTGAGCGGGTCAGCGCCGCGATTCCAATTCAAGTAGTGGTCCATCACAATCATGAACTCAACATCCTGAACAGCATAGCGATAGCCAGAGCGGCTATATTGGTTGAAATCAGAACTGAGCGACATACGGCGCGTGCCGCGACCATAGTCCACCTTGTCGGCGTCAAGCAGATAGTTTGGCACAAACACATGCAGCACGAGCGCCAACAGCACCACGCTGCCGGCAAAGAGCCAACCTGTCTGCCGCTTCTCAATCTCATTTGCCTCACGCTCGTCAACGCCACTCTGCTCGAGGTGGGCACTCTTGAACGACAAGGCGTAGATGAGATAAACAAAGATAACGAAGCCCACAAAGTTGGTGAAGTAGCCCAAGTCGCCGCCACCGAAACCCACGGCCGCGACAAAATGAGCCACCGCGGCCGCAAGCATCAGCACAAAGCGAAACACGCGTTGCCTGACGGCATTGTTTCTCTTGCAATTTCGCGCCAGAGCCATGATAATGTAACCCATCGCAAGCCCCAGAACACAGACCATGAGAGACACACCGGCTGTGCGGCTGAATGAGAGCCCACACCCTATCATCAGCAAGGCAAGCAGCGCGGCGATGCCGGCAACACTGCCAAGCGCCACACGCTCGACATGCTTGCCCGGCAGCGGCATCGTCATGATGTGGCGGGCAGTATAGCCGAGCGAAACCACAACGAGCAACGTGATGCCCGCTGTCGCGAAGTTGCCCGGCACCAAAGCGGCCGTCAGAGTAATCACGACAAGCATCACAAGCGACCAACCCCACCACGGCAACAATCGAGCGATCTTTCCGCTCGATGGCTTTGTGACAGTTGTCGCCATGGCAGCACGCGCGAGCAGCACGGCTTGAGCCACTATAGCGACGATAATGGATAGAACGAGAGTATATGGCACACTGCGATGCAAGTCATTAATACCAACGCGCTCATTCCACGCCATCACGTTGAAAGTGAATACCTCGCCAGGCAAGTAACTGTCCATCACAGCCGGCGTGACACCCGGATCCAAAACGGTGAGCAGATAGACCACACAAGCCGCCAGACCAACCACTGTGACAACAATGGCCGTCCACGCACCCGCCAAGCGCTTGCGCCCCGGCACGGCACGTTGAGGATCGATGTAGACATGGCTGTGGTTGAGAATCACCATCAAGGCAAAAGAGAGCAGCAGGGTGAGGGCGGCATTGACCGGCGTGACGGCGGTGAGTTTATCAAAATAGGGGTAAGTGTAACTGAGTTTGAAAGCGATCATGCACTTGGCAATGCAATAAGTGGCGGCAATGCATAGCACGATAATCACAAGTTGCCGAGGACCCTGCCGGTAGCCATAGCCTGTCAGCAAGCCCTTGCGCAGCCGCTGTGAGTCAAAGGTGTGCCACGTGGCGATAATCAGCGCGATGAGCATCAGCAGCAGCGGATAGAGATAAGACAAGGCGAACCCGCCGTCGATCACTCCGGCACGCATGATAACATCGCCGCCGACGGTGTGAATGTTATGTCGGGCGATAGTGGGTGCCATGTGATGAGCGACAAGGGCAGTTGTCGTTCCGTCGGGAGCACGCAGGCACAGGCTGTCGCCGCCGGTAAAAAGGTTGCAAATCTCTGAATTGACATATGATGAGAACGCCGGCAACAACATCGCGCACGGTGACGGAAACGCGCTTCCGGACTGGCACAATGTGAGCAGACCGGCATAGGGTGAGGCCCAAGCGCGCAGTGTGTCAAGGCGCTCAAGGTATGTGATGGGTTTTGGAAAAGTCACTCTGGTGGTCTTGCCGCTCGGGTCGGCGTGAAGCATAATGTGGCCGGCACCCCAATCAGTTGCGATAAGAGTCGGTTTGGCAACGATATTGACACTGTCTATAGCGAAGTACTTGTCCGGACGCTCCTGGCAGTAGGTGCTGCGGCTCATCTGCCAGAACTGCAGTTTGCACAGTTGGGGCGTGGCTGTGGCGGCAGTGTTGAACTTATAGGCGTATTCAATCACAGAACCCTCATGCATCAAGCGTGTGCCCTTGTCGAGGATTACTAATTGCCACTCGGCCCTGTCATTGCGCCTGTCGCTCTCATCACGATAGAAGAAGGAGCGCACATCGGCCACACTCGCGGCCGGCAGCGACGCGTCATGGCAGCGGAGAGCGTCACTGAGCATGACATACTGCGAGCGGTGTCCGGCAAGGGCACCGGCGGCACGCAGTTGAGACACCTCGACGGCAAGCGTTTTTCCGCCGGCAAGCACGACTTCAATCTTGTCGGCTTCGGCAAGGGGGTGCCTGTTGGGATTTACTGTGTTAATCTTGTAGTATGGCAGAGTGTCGTTGTCGCGGGCCACACTGATGTCCCACGACGAGCCATCATCGGCAAGCGTGGCTGAGAGTTGCCGCGGCGACAATCGCGAGAACGTTATATCACTATTGCTGCCCACGGTGATACCCTTGCTCTTGTTGAGGTCAAACCCGTCAATAGACAGAACCACACGCCGCTCATTGCACATGGTGAGGCTCAACATCAACATCACGGCGACAACGGCGGTGATGGCGAGAATTCTGCGCCCTGTTTTATCTATTGAGGTACCCATAACGCACAACTCGTAATAATTCTCACCAAACGCGCCACATTCAAAGCGCAAAGAAGTATTGCAGCAATTTCCCCTGGCCGTCGCAGTCGTCGGGCAATGTAATGCCGGCGGCGGTCATCACATCGGTGATGAGTTGGCGGGAACCGAAGCACAAACGCTCGAGCGGCCGCGTGGCACCCTTAAAGAGGTTGTCGTCCACATGGCCGTAGATCTTGAAACGGCGGTCGATGGGCGTAGCGGTGAAGTAGACATGCGGCGGCATTGACGTGAAGACACCCACGGCGCTGTCGGCGTTCAAGTGGGTCGCGCTGCCGAATGAGTAGATGCGCGCCGCGATGTGGTCGCCTATGGCATTTTGCTCATGACGGTGGTCAGTGCTGTTCACCATATATGTCTCCGGCGCGTTGAAGTATGGCTGCTCATCATCGACCACTCGCCGCAGCATCTCATAGAGGTCGTTCTTGAACTCGTCAGGCTTCTTGATGTCATCTTTGTGGTCGCGCGCGGTGAGCCAGCGCCACATCTCCTCGGCATCAATGTCAAGGCTATGGTGATTGATGGCACGCGCGAGCATGAGCACAAACAGCGAGTAGGTCAAGTCAGCATCTCCATTGCACCGGTTGTAGATCGCCTGATACAGATTGTCCGGAATCAAACTGTCCATTCCCTTGAAGGCAAGATACCAACGCTTGGCGCCGGCCTTGCTGTCTCCCACGAGGGCCATCGTGCCGGTGAGCATATCATAGAAAGCGTTAGTGCTCGTCTGGTCTGGTTGGGGTTGCATAGCCTTGCTCACTGGCATGGCGCTCTTGTCACAAAAGACGATGTCCGTCGCCGCATAACTGAAGTAGAGGAAATAGAAATTGCGCAGGTGCACGTTCTCGAAGGCCGACGTGCTAATCTCCTCACCCACGGCCTCGCTCACCGACTGACCAATCAGGCGCCAAGCCCTCGCGATGGCGTTCAACGCGCTATCGGTGACATAGTCAAAGAAATGAGTGATAAATTCCTTGCCATCTATAAACTTGTCGCGGTCATTGGCCTTGTAGCCTTGCCGCTTGAGGTTATTGAGCACCTCGGTGGTTGTGCGGTAGCGGTCCACACCGGCGGTGCCCGGCCCGGCAATCCCCTCATCAATGGCGACGGTGTTGTCGCTGTCAACAAAGTGGATTGTGCGTTGCACATGGTCACCGCGGTGCCATGTGCGCACGAGGAACACATTGTCACTCAACTCCAGTAATTGGTTTTTGACGTGCTTGAACACGTTAAGCGCGTTTGCCTCAAAACATTCGCCTGGCACGTCAAGAAACTCCAACCGGCAATCGGCGCCACGGCTACCCGGCGCCGAGAGCAGACACGCGTAGTGCGTGCGGCAGGCATATAGGCGACTGCGCTCTATGGCGCCATTACTGCCCGTGGTGCGACGGTTCAGGTCACTGAAGTCCAAAAAACCGGGCACTGTGGTCACACGGTAGCCCATGCGGAATTGCAATGCCGCCGCGATGTCCTGCAGCAGGTAGGTCTTGCCGCTTGTCGTGGCACCCACAAGCGCAAGTCTCACCGTGGGCACACGCCGCCGGACAAGCCGCCTCAACCACTGTATGAATTGTTTCAGCACTTTGAACATATGCTACTGTTGTTAAAATATGCAAAGTTACTAAAATTCCGCGAACAATTTGCCACAAGACAACTTTTTCCTCTCGAAAATTTTCGAAAATTCCCGAAAATATTTTTATCAAATCCAAATAAATAAATTATTAACGGACGGAAACAGACGAAAATTAACGAGAGGAAACCTTATGCCTCAAGATATTCTTATACCATGAATAACCATAAATATCCATTAATCATAGCCGTGACGTTATTTTTTGGAGTTAAAATCAATGGATATTCATGGTAATTCATGGTAAAAAACAAACCCGCTTAGAGGTTTTTATCCCAGAGGATTTCTTCGGTCTGGGTGCTGACGTTGTTGTAGCGCGACAGCACGAAGAAGAAGTCGCTCAGGCGGTTGAGGTATTGCAGCACCAGCGGGTCGATGTCCTGTGAGGCGGCATGTCCCAGCGCGATGACGTGGCGCTCGGCACGGCGCGTGACGGTGCGGCAGATGTCGCTCAGGGCGCTCAGGCGGCTGCCGCCGGGCAGCACAAAGCCGCGCATGGGCGGCAGTTCGGCGTCCATCTCGTCTATCTTGCTCTCGAGTTCGTGCACGTCGGCCAAATAGAGGCCGGCGGCCTTGTCGGCCTCGGGGTTGGCGAGGTAGGCGCCGATATTGAACAATTTGTTCTGGATGCGGTAGATAATCTTGGGCAGGTCGTCGTGGTCAAGTTTACTGTTGTGGGCCAGCAGGCCGATGTAACTGTTTAACTCATCGATGTTGCCGTAAGCCTCAACGCGGATGTCGTCTTTAGACACACGGGTGCCGCCGATGAGGGCGGTGGTGCCGGCATCGCCGGTCATTGTGTAGATGTTACTCTTCATTATAATTATAAGTCGTTAGTTAATTGTCTATAGTCAATAGAAAGTTAAGTGGTGATGTCGCCAATCAGGTGCTTCACTTGCTTGAAGGCAAAGGTGCGGCACTCGCGCGTGGCGATGTCCTCGAGCACAAGGTGGCCCTCGCTTGTCACCTCACGAACGATGCCGTCAAAGCGGCGACCGGCAGCGACATCCTCCCAGGGATGCGGCTCACTGTCGTTGCGGTAAAGATGACGCATATAGGCGGTGTTGCTCACCATCGACAGCAACGGCAGGTTGTTGTTCCGGGCCTCCTCGTCGACAGTGTCGAGCAACGCCGAAATCTCGCCGCACACGCTTTGCAGCACCGCGTCCAGGTCAAGTTCGGTCCCCAGCAGTTGGCATAGAGACACCGGGTTGGGCGCGTCGCTGATGAACACGCTCTGGTTGACGTTCAAGCCGACGCCAATCACACAATGGCCCAAGTTCTCGCCCATAATGGTGTTCTCGATGAGGATACCAGCGAGTTTGCGGTCGCCGGCATATATATCATTGGGCCACTTGATTTTCAAGTTGTCGATGCCGGTGACACGCTTGATGCCGCTTATCAAGCCAATCGCCACAGCCTCACTCACGAGCCACTGGCTCACGGCAGGCAACGCCCGGGGCTTGAAAATGATGGTGAACGAGAGGTTTTTGCCCGGCTCGCTCTCCCACCGGTTGGTGGCCCAGCCGCGACCGGCCGTCTGGCAAGGGGTGTAAACCACCGTGCCGCTCGCGAGCGAGGCGGCGTGCTCCTTGACGTAGGTGTTGGTGCTGGGCACCTCGTCCAACTTGACGTAACGCAATTCCATCACTGCTCGGGCAAAGTCACAACCAGAGTGCGCTCGCCGGTGTCGTGGTTGACGTTCACTTGCACCTCCACGGTGTCGTCGGGCAGCAAGTCCTCGATGCGCTCCGGCCACTCCACCAGGCAGATGGCGCCGCAGTCAAAGTAGTCCTCGGCACCGAGGTCAACCGCCTCGGCCTCGTTCTCGAGACGGTAGCAGTCAAAGTGGTAGATGAGTTCGGCCGTGGTGTCGCTGCGATACTCGTTGATGATGGCGAACGACGGCGAGTTGGCCATATCGCTCTCCACGCCAAGCGCGCGGCACAACGCCGCGATAAACGTCGTCTTGCCGGCACCCATCTCGCCGCGGAAGGCATAGACGGTATAGTCGCCCATCAAGCCTAAAAACTCATGAGCCGCGGCGTCCAATGCCTCAAGATTAGGAATCAAAATCTTTTTTTGTATCATTGATTTTATTATAGGAGTTATAAGAGTAATAGGAGTAATAGGAGTAATAGGAATTCGCTACCGCAAGCCCCCCTCCTTGTAGGGCCTGGCCTTGGCCTGGCCGTTGGGGGGGAGGCCCTCTATTTTGGCGAGAGCGTCACCAGCGGCACCAGCATCTCCTCGAGGGAGATGCCGCCATGCTGGAACGTGTCGCTATAGTATTGCACGTAGTGGTTGTAGTTGTTGGGGTAGGCAAAAAAGTCACGGTTCATGGCGAACACAAATGTGCTCGACACGTTGGGAACCGGCAGGCCAATCGTGGCCGGACGTGTAATCTCGTAGACCTGCCGCGGATTGTAACTCAGGTTCTTGCCCAACTTGTAGCGCAGATTGGTGTTGGTGTTTTTGTCGCCAACAACCTTAATGGGGCTATCCACCTTGATCGTGCCGTGGTCTGTGGTGAGGACCACCTTGAAACCACGCGCGGCGATGTTGCGCATCAAGTCGATGGCATAACTGTTGCGGAACCACGATTCGGTGAGCGACCGGTAGGCGGCGTCGGTGCCGGCCAACTCGCGTATCATCTTGCTCTCGGTGCGGGCATGTGAGAACATATCGACAAAGTTGAGCACAATAACGTTGAGTTGGAAGTCGTCCAGACGAGCCGTCTCGCGCGCGAGGCGCTCGCCGGCGTCGGCGTCGTTCACCTTATTGTAACTGTAACGCACACGGCGACGATAACGGTCAAGCAGGGTCTGCACGAGCACCGCCTCATTCATGTTCTTGCCGTCGTCATCGTCCTCCTCAATCCACAAGTCAGGATACATCTGCTTAATCTGCAACGGCAACAGACCCGAGAAGATTGCGTTGCGGGCATACTGCGTGGTGGTGGGCAGCATGGCGGTGTAGAGTTGCTCCCTGTCGATATTAAAGAACTGCGAAATCAGCGGACTGATAGTCTTCCACTGGTCGAGGCGGAAGTTGTCGATTACCACCAGACACACCTTGTCGCCGGCATCAAGCAACGGTAACACCGAGTGCTTGAACACCTCGTCGCTGCGCAGCGGGTGCTCGGCGCCGGCCTTGAACCAGCCCTCATAGTTGCGCTTGACAAACTTGGCAAACGCGCTATTGGCTTCCTTCTTTTGGGTCATGAGCATCTGGTCCATCTGCGTCTCGGTGGTCGCCAAAGTGAGTTCCCACCTCACCAGGGTGGAGTAGATGTCATACCAATCGATGATGGTTTGCGCGGCGTTGATGCGCGAGGTAATCTGCATGAACTCCTGGCGGTAGTCGCTCGTCACCTGTTGAGCCACCAGCGCGTCGCTATGCAGGTTCTTCTTGATTGACAGCAGAATCTGCATCGGGTTCACCGGCTTGATCAGGTAGTCGGCGATAGCGCTGCCGATGGCCTGATTCATGATATTTTCCTCCTCGCTCTTGGTGATCATGATAACCGGCACGTTGGGCTGCACAATCTTGATGCGCTGCAACGCCTCAAGGCCGCTGATGCCGGGCATATTCTCATCGAGGATAATCAGGTCAAAACGTGCGGCCTCGAGCGCGTCAAGGGCGTCGCGGCCGTTGGTGACCGTCTCCACGTCATACCCCTTGCCCTTGAGGAACAATATGTGTGGCTTCAACAAGTCAATCTCGTCGTCGGCCCAAAGTATTCTCGCGTTCATAGTCTTTATCGTTGAGGGGTTGAGAGGTTGAGCCTCGAAGTGGGCAGAATAAATTCTGCCCCTACAAGCACTCGGTAATAATACATTTCAGCCCATTCGCGATAGCGAATGGCTAAACCACTAAACGCTCAACCGCTCAACTTTTTCATTTGTTTTTGCGTTGTTTCTCGCGCTCTTTGCGCTCTTGCTCGCGTTGTTTCTCGCGCTCTTTGCGCTCCTGCTCGCGTTGTTTCTCGCGGGCTTTGCGTTCCTGCTCGCGCTGCTTGGCGGCTTCCTTGCGAGCCTTCTCTTTCTCTTTGCGCTCGGCCTTGCGCTGCTTCTCGCGCTCCTTGCGTTGTTTCTCACGCTCCTTGCGCTTGGCTTCCTGCTCTTTCTTCTTCTGTTCGCGCGCGAGTTTACGCTCTTCCTCGCGTTGCTTCTTGGCCTCGGCGATGCTGTCGCGACGAGCCTGCTCGGCAAGTTGCTTGCTGCGGTAGCGATCCTGCTGGGCCTGCTCACGCTGCTTGGACGCTTCCTCCTCGGCTCTCAGGCGCTCCTCCTCTTCCTTCTCGCGCTGCTTCTCGGCCTCACGCTCGGCTTTCTTGCGGGCCTTCTCCTCCTCCTTGGCCTTCTTCTCGAGTGCTTTCCGCTGCTCGGCCTGCGTGCGGGCGTCGGCCTCGGGATCAACCTCGTTAAAGTCAAGTTCATCACCCGCCTCTGTGGTCACCGGTGCCTCTGCCTTCTCCGAATTCTCAGGACTCTCAGGACTCTTAGAACTCTCAGATTTCTTAGAACTCTCAGGGCTCTCAGTGTTCTCGGGCACCTCGGGTGTCTCGACAGGAGCCTCCGGCTTGGGCTCGGGCATGTGCAGCGTGTCGTGGACATTCTCCCATGCGCCGGCCGACGTGTCGGCGGCGCGGGAGGCTGCCTCAACTGCTGCCGGGCCTTGCTTGGCCGAACGCACGCTCTTTGCCGGTTTCTCGCCGGTGTCCACGTCACCGTCGTCGTCCGGCTCACGCTCGGCGGCCGCAATCTCCTCATCGGTGAGCACCTGCTCGGGCTCGGCCTCCAGGCGGCCGTGCTCGGTGTCGTTAATCTCCTCAAGATAATTGAAGTAGTCCTCAAACGAGCGACCCTCATTGAGCAGCAACTCAAAGTTGCTCACGCTGATGAGCACCGGATGCACCTGCGCCGGCAGCACAAGGCTCGAGTCGCCCTCAAAGATGGTGCGATAGTGCTTCACCTCATCAAAGTTCTCAAAGCCCTTCACCACCAGCAGGCCCAACTCGCCAAAAGTCATCTGCTCCAAGTCATAATCCTTGACGACAAACGTGTTGAAGTTGTGGCGCGCCACCTCATAAAGCAGCAAATTGCCACTCACCTCAAGATTGGGATAGAGCAACACAAACACCTGCGGACCATCCTCCATCTTGAAGGGCGTGAACTCGCGAGTGGAGTTACCGCCGGTCGAGTCGTTGCTCAGGCGTGTGCTCCACAACATGCCGCGCACATTGCGGTCGCCGCCGTGGATTTGACGGCCGGCGTTCAGGTTCTTCATGATGCCGCTGGCGACAGAAGTGATGTCGGTCTGCGGATATTTCTCGAGCATCTCCTTGAGCACCGCCTTAAACTTGTCGTAGTCCTTCTCGGTGACATAACTCAACGCGTCGATAAACATGAACTTGGGCATGATCTTCGACAACGGATACTTGCTCTGCATCTCGGCCGTGGCACTGTGCACCACGCTGTTATCACCGGCCAGATAAGCATTATAGGCCGTGTTGTACATCGCCTCCTGCTCGACGAGCATATTCTTGAGGTGGGCGAAGTAGAGCGGGTCTTGCAGGGCCTGACCATACTTGCTGTCGGCAAACTCGGTGGTAATCTTCTCACGATACTGCTCGGCAAGTTCAGGACGGTCAAGGCGCATATACATCAGGTAGAGGTTGTAGTAGACCTCGAGGCGATAGGTATTCTCAGGGTAACGCTCCATCAGCGTGGCAAACTGCAACGCCGCTGCGTCATAGTCCTCAAGTTTGTCCTTGAGGATGACACCCATGTTGTATAGTCCCTCCTGAATAATGTCGTGAGCGGCCTGGATCTGCTCCTCGGTCTTGGGTATCTGCTTGAGGTAGTATTCCTCGTAGTGCGGGTCGTCGGCGCGCTTCACGCTGTCTTGCTGCTCCTTGGTGAGTTTTGGCGCTTCACCCTTGGCGGCAGCGATACTGTCACCGCCGGCGGCGATACTGTCGCCGGCCTGCTTGGACGCCTCTTCATCGCCGGCGCTCTCATCCTCATTGCCCAGGTCAAACGTTGTCTTGTCGCGACGGCGCCAGTCATCCTCGAGTTTACGGTTGCCCCAAGCCTGCTGGAACGCCGTCTTGCCGGCGTTTTTGGTCGCCGTATTATAGAAATACCACGACTTGTCGGTGTTGATTTGGAACTCGGTGGGGGCGTTCTTATTCTGCCCCAACTGGTTGCCCTGGGCACCTTGCTTGGCCAGATATTGCTGGCGCTGAGCCTCGTCTTTCTCTTCTTTCTCTTTCTTCTTGAGTTCCTCGATGATTTTCTTGATCACCTTGCGTTGCTCCTCGGGCGTCATCTTCGACAACTTGAGCAACGAGTCTTGCAGGGTGACGTTCTGGGCATAGACGGCAAGTTCGTCAAGCACGTCACTGCGGCGCTTGAGCATCTTGTAATTGGGATAGTCGTCGTTCACGACTGTGATGCCCTCGGCATAGCACGGCTGGGCCTTGTCATACTTGTGCTGAGCGAAATAGATGCCACCCAACGTCAACTGACTGATGGCCTTGTCGATGCCGTTGCGGGTGCTCTTCTTTGCCGCGAGTTCATAGTTCTCGATGGCGTGCACCGTGTCGCGACGCGACAGGTAGAGGTTGCCGATGGCGTAGTAGATTTGGTCGAGATACTGGTTGTTGCGGTCGTAGCGCGTCATGGCCCTCAGGCTCTTGACCTCGCTCTCAATGTTGTCGCCGATAAAGACGGCGCTCTGCTTGATGCGCGCGTTGAATTTGGTGCGGTAGGTCGAGCCGCTGCTCGAGCCGGCCGCCTTATATGCTCTGTAGGCCAAGTCTTTCTGACCCGTCTGCTCGTATAACTGCCCCAAGAGGAAATTGAGGCGCACCTTCTGCTGCCCCTTGCTGCCGCCGATGGCCTGCTCGAGGTAGGGAATGGCCTTGTCGGCCATATTTATGCGGTTATAATAGTTGGCAAACGCCAGATTGGCCATCGCCTTCACCCTACCGTCCTCGATTTTCTCGGGGTGAACACGAGCCAGCACGTTGTCGGCCTCGGTGGGCCAGTCGAGCGCGCAGTAACACATCGCCTCCCACACCTGGCACTCGACAACGAGGTCTGGCTTCCACGTGAAGTGGCGGTAGATGTAGCGGAAGGTGGCGGCCGCGTCAAGGAAGTCGCCTTTCATATACTCGGCCTTGGCGAGCAGAAACCACGCGTTGTGGATAAACGGGTTATACTCGTCACGCTTGAGCCACGCGCGATACTTCGGGTCGTTTCCCTTGCCGCTCTTGCGCTTGGGTTTCTTCTTGATGGAGTGCAGGGCGATGGCCTTCTGCATCTTCTCGATGGTGCGGTCAAAACTGCCCGTGGGCTGCGGTGCTTTCGGGTTATTGCGAGCCTCGGCAGGGTGGATGAGCATGCGCTGCGAGTAGTCGTCCTCATACTTCTCTTCCATCTCCTTCAGTTGCTCGTCATAATTGGTCTTGCCGTGATAGTAGACGTTGTAGCGCGTGGTGAACGCCTGCCAGAAGCGACTTCCGGCAGTGTTCTTCTTCGCGCTGCAGCCCTGCAACACAAGCATCAGGGCGAGCAGCACGAGCGGACTATGTCTCAACAAACATCTCATTTATCAAATAATAAACGGAAAGCACCCTCTATTATTGTTTGTTGAGCGTGGTAGAGGATTGGGCGAGCAAATCGACCAACTCCAGACGGATAACAGTGGGCATGACAATGCCGCGGCTCTCAATGCTGTGTTGCCACGGCAGCAAGTCGCCTGGCCGGAGCGTGTAGAGCACGTCGCGCCACTGCTCCAGTTCGTCGTCGGTGTATCCATCGGCCGACCGACCGCGATAGGCATCCAACTCCTCATCTTCAAAGTATAGCGGAGCCACACCGCCGGCCTCCGACACCTGGGCCGTGAGCAACTCAAGCGCCGGACACGTGTCGCGCACGGCGCAATCCTCGTCGGTGCAGCCCGGCTCCGGCGTGTCGCACGCGCCGTCTTGCCCCCCCTCCTCGTAGGGCCTGGCCTCGGCCTGGCCGCTCGGGTTGGGAGAGGACAAACGCCACCGGTCCAGCAGCCAAGCCACCAGACCAATCATAGCAAGCACAGCAAGCAGTATGCCGATAACTTCCATCACACACGTCAATTTTGAGGGGTTGAGAGGTTAAGCGTTGAGCCATTTGCTATCGCAAATGATAAGTAATGTAGGGCCTGACATTGGCTTGGCCGCTCCGAAGTCAAATCCATTATCCCCGAGCGATAGCGCGAGGCTCAACCTCTCAACGCTCAACCCTTCAACCTCTTGTACCCCCGAGCAGAATCGAACTGCTATCTAAAGTTTAGGAAACTTCTATTCTATCCGTTGAACTACAGGGGCCCGTCTTATTTCGCGCCGCAAAGGTACAAAAAAAGTACGAGGTACGAAGTATTTTTTAGGAGAAATAAGAGTTCTAAGAGATATAGGTCTATCGATTTCCTATTGCTCCTATTACTCCTATTACTCCTATTACTCCTATTACTCCTATTACTCCTATTACTCCTATTGCTCCTATTACTCCTATTGCACCTATTTCAACCGATAACTACACCGCCACCACGCCTTTTATCGTCGGGTACGGGTCATAGCCCTCGAGCGTGAAGTCATCATAGTCAAACTCCAGCAGGTCTTTCACCGCGGGATTGAGGCGCATCACCGGCAGCGGCCGCGGCTCGCGGGTGAGTTGCAAAGCCACTTGCTCCATGTGGTTATGATAGATGTGGGCATCGCCAAGAGTGTGGATAAACTCGCCAGGCTCCAACCCCGTCACCTGAGCCACCATCATCAGCAGCAAGGCATAACTGGCGATGTTGAACGGCACGCCCAGGAAGAGGTCGCCACTGCGCTGATACAGTTGCAAGTCGAGCCGTCCCTCGGCAACATGAAACTGGAACATCGTGTGACACGGCGGCAACGCCATGCTGCCAACCTCGGCTACGTTCCACGCACTAACGAGCAACCGGCGCGAGTTGGGGTTGCTCTTAATCTGCTCCACAACGGCCGCAATCTGGTCTATCGTGCCGCCGTGATAGTCGGGCCAACTGCGCCACTGGTGACCGTACACCGGTCCCAAATCGCCGTGCTCGTCGGCCCACTCGTTCCAGATGCGCACTCCGTGCTCCTGCAGGTATCGCACGTTGGTGTCGCCCTTGAGGAACCACAACAACTCGTAGATAATACTCTTGAGGTGCACCTTCTTGGTGGTCACCAGCGGGAACCCGTCGCGCAGGTCGAAACGCATCTGGTAGCCAAACACGCCGCGCGTACCCGTGCCGGTGCGGTCACCGTGGTCCACACCGTGCTCCACCACATGCCTCAACAACTCCAAATACTGCCTCATCGTAGATAATTGTTTCGCGTCTATTTTCGTCTATAACGATGTCTATTTTCGTCAATTTTTTAATTTTAAACGTGAATTGACGTTGTCATAGACGTGAATAGACGCTAACCAAAAAAAATCTAAAATCTATTCATAGAGTTTGGCGGCTACAGCGTCATATTGCTTCTCGCTCGTAAAGCCGCTGTGCTCCAGTTGGAGGATGTCCTCAATCACCTCGTCGAGGTAGGGAATAGTGGCGTTCTTGCTGTTCTTGATGCCTTTCTCGTAGATTTTGTAGTAGTCGGTGCCCTTGAGAGCCTTGTGGAACTTCTTGCCCTCGGGAGTCTCGGTGCCGATATACTTCCACTTGGCGGCGGCAAAGACCGCCTTCTGCTTGTTCATGAACTCTCGCAACTCGTGAGTGTACTTGCCGTAGTTCTCCACAAGTTCGCGCTTCTTGAGCACATCCTTCGTCTCCATACCCTCAAAACTTTTGAGAGCCTCCTCAACGGCCTGTTTGCTGAACGGCATCATCAGCACGTCGAGCACCTCGCTCTCATACACCAAGTTATCGCGGCGGTCGAACGCCTCCTCGCGGGCCTTGCCGGCCGCCTTGATGTCGCGTTGCATAGCCTTCTTCCGCTTCTCGAGCGCGCTGATTTGAGCTTTCACCTCTTTCTCAAGAAGATTGAGGCTGTCAACACGCGCCTTGAGCACGAGGATGCTATCCTCTATCACCTTGATAGTGTCCTGCTTGGCATCCATCAGTTGTTCCTGGCTGAAAATCTCATCTTCGTGGTCAGCGATTGTGGCGGTACCGCCATTCTGGGCTGCCACGCCCAGCCATAGCGCGACAACCGCGATTGTCGATGTCAGTCGGTTAATCATCGTTATAAGTATTTTTATCGTGAATAATAATGTTTTTTTCAATTAATGTGCGAAATTAGTGAAAATTTCGATAACTTTGCAGATTAATTGAAATTTTTTGTTTATGGAATGTCCTAAATGCGGTCATATGGCTCCTGATGGAGCACGCTTCTGCAACAACTGCGGCACACCGATGGCCATCGAGCCGGTACCTGCCAACATCTATCCATGCCCCGCCTGCGGCGAGATGATACCGCGCAGTGCCGTGTTCTGCCCCAAATGCGGCAAAATGGTGCGCAACGATATGGCGGAGGAAGATACAAATAAAGTTCAAGTCCTCCCCCCCGCCACTGCTGGAGGAAGGGAACCGGCTGTTGAGGCAGGACCCACCACTCCCTCCTTCAGGGGGGAGGAGGGGGAGGCCGGCACCACGTTCTACCGCAACCTGGGTATCGGCATCGCAGCCGTGGCCGTCATCATCGGGCTCCTACTGACCATGCGCACGTGCAACGGAGGCAACCAACGCATCGAAGACCTCGAGCGCGGTGACAGCGTGTCAGTCACCCGACAGGTGGCCGCCGAGGTCGAGAACCCGCTCGACGTGTTTGCCTCTGAACTCAGCCGCCACAACCTTGAGGGCGACAACGCGGTGCCGTCAGCCGCCGTTTTCTTCACAGGCAACGCCACAACCGGCACGCCCGACCGCATCGCCGGCATCACTGTCGGTGCCAACGACGGCAACCGCTCGTTCCTCAAACTCTACGTGCTCGAGCGCAGCGGCAGCACTTGGATGCCTACTCTCAAAGAAACAAAATTCTTTGACGGACGCACCATCGACATGAGTGAGAGCGAGTTGCGTACCGCACCGGGCACCATGCCGCGTGCCGCCTCCATCGGAGGCCACGACGCGATGGTGTTTGCCATGGTCAACCTGCCTGTGGGCAACGTCACCGGCGGCAACGGCCGCGTGACGATGGGCCTGTATGACCTCGACGGCAACGCGCTGCACTTGCTGGACTACGACGGCACCATAAAGCGTCACGACGATGGCCGCACCTACGTCCACGGCAAGCCGCTACAAAGCACCCAGTCGCCGCAGATGAAGTTCCTCGCCGATGAGGCCGTGAAAGTCAAGCGCATCTACTTCCCCACCGAGGAGGAACTCAAGGCCGAGGAGGAGGAGCGCCTGCGCCAAGAGGAAGAGGAGCGGCAGAACGACCCGGACAACGCCGCCGAAGTGTGGGCCGAAGAAAATGCCGAAGCAATGGCCGGCATGGACAAGGGCGGCACGGCCTCCACCACCGTCAAGACCTACGACAAGCCGATCTTTAACCTGCGTGACACTAAGCGCAAAGTGGATTTGGGCGGACACCTGGCTTTCTGCAGCAAAGATGGCAAGGTTTACGGCTTTGACAAGAACACCCGCAAGTACTTCGTCATCTATGCCGGTGGCGCTACCGACATCGCTCGCGGCACCCACGGCGAGACTGACCTTGAGATTACCACAGCCGAGGGCACCCTACACTACGACCTCGCCACCAACCGCCTCTCCAAATAGTGATTCCAGAATATTTCTCACGTAAAATGCGTTCCGTTCAAGGTGGGCGGGCACCGTTCCGCCCACTTTTATTATTGCAGGCCTTGGCCTGGCCGTTTTAAGGATTTTACGTGAAATCATTATTTCTTTAATATGTTTAAGAGACTGCAGCGCACCGCTCCGGCGGCCGCCACGCTCAATATGGCGCTCGCCTTTGCCGTGTTCATGCTGGCGCGCGTCATATTCGCGCTTGAGAACCTCGACACATATACCACATCATTATCGTGGGCGACGTTGCCCACGCTGCTCAAGGGTAGCCTGCGCTTTGACACCGCGGCGCTCCTTTACCTCAACGCGCCCTACCTGCTGCTCACACTGTTGCCACTACACATCAAGGAGAACGACCGCTTTCATGGCGCCTTGCGGTGGCTCTTTGTAATCACAAACAGCATTGGCGTCGCACTCAGTCTTTGTGACGCGGTTTACTTCCGCTATAGCGGACGTCGCGCCACAATGACCATCTTTGACCAGTTTGCCGCCGAAGACAACCTCGGCTCCATCTTCCTCACCGAGGCGGTGAACCACTGGTACTTAGTGGTGGCGCTGCTCATCGTTGTTTTCATCTTATGGCGCCTGTTCTCCAAGCCTGACCTGATGGCATACGGCAGCGGCGCTTCATACTATGGCAGCCAGACCGCCGCATTACTTGTGGCGGCGACTCTCACCGTGCTCGGCATACGCGGCTCGTTCATCGCGGGCTCAAAACCGATGAACATCGAGACGGCTCGCCTCTACGCCTGCCAGCCGGCTGACGCATCATTGGTGCTCAACACGCCATACACCCTCATCCGCAGCATCGGCAAGAATGCTTTCATCGCGCCGGACTATATGGACAATGATGAAATGGAGGCCACCTACTCCCCCATCCATCACCTGCCGGCCGACGGCGACACCATCGGCGCGCCATGCCGTGGCCGCAATGTGGTTATACTGATGGTCGAAAGCCTCGCAACCTCATATATAGGCTACTATAATGGAGACGACAGCACTCAATCACTAACACCAACAGTCGATGAACTCGCCCGAAACTCGCTCACATTCACACGGTCGTTTGCCAACGGGCGCGTTTCCATCGATGCCATGCCGTCGACTCTGTGTGGCATACCAATGATGAACGAGAATTTTTTCTTGACACCGGCGGCGATGAACGATATCAACGCCATGCCGGCAATGCTCGCCACGATGGGTTATACAACCGCCTTTTTCCATGGTGCCCACAACGGGTCAATGCAATTCGACGCCTTCGCCCGCTCGGCCGGCATCACACGCTACTATGGCCTCAACGAATACCGCGCCAACTACAAGAACCGGCCCGAGAACGACTGGGACGGCAAGTGGGCAATCTACGACGAGCCTTTCCTCCAGTACACGCTCGATGAATTGGAACACATGCCGCAACCGTTCATCTCCACCATCTTCACCGCCAGCAACCATCACCCCTACAACGTGCCCGGCCTCTTCGCCGCCACCCTGCCCGACACGCTCAAGAACACCAGTCAACCGATACTGCGCACCGTGCGTTACACCGACCATGCCTTGAGAGAGTTCTTCCGGCGAGCGGCAACCATGCCGTGGTTCAAAAACACACTGTTCGTCATCCTCGCCGACCACACCAACGTGACGACACTGCCTGTCTACAACACAGCCATAGGACACTTCCGCATACCCATTATCCTCTACACCCCCGACGGAGTGCTCGCGCCATCCCTGCGAAACGACATCGTTGTCCAGCAGACCGATTTGATGCCGTCGCTGCTGCACCTGCTGGGCTATCAAGGGTCGTTTGTCGCTTTCGGCAACGACATCTTCACAACAGCGCCGGCCGACACATGGGCGTTCTCGTACAACGATGGCACATATCAACTTGTCACCACATCACGACTATTACAGTTTGACGGCACACAACTCACAGGCCTGTTTGACTATCAAAACGACCCCATGCTGCGTCACAACCTCGTCGGCAAGGAGACGGCGGACGAAGCACTGACGCTGTTGAAGGCTATAATTCAGCAATATATGCAGCGCATGAACGACAACCGCCTTACCGACACCGAAACAAGAGATACTGAATAATATTCTTTGCGACTGCTCAAGGATTACACTCCGCCAGTCAACGCCCCGAGCCATCGCCGCGCGACAACCTTCACGTCATTGTGCTTAACCACCAGCGCGCGGCCATCACGGCGCAATCGTGGCAACGCCGCGCGGCCATCCGGTGAGACAAGCCACTCGAGGCGCGCGTCCAAGTCTCCTTCCACAGTCGGGTCAACATTTATGATAGGCCGCAAGTCACACTCGCCAATCAGATTATAGTATTCCGGCTCGCCTCCACTCACCGTCACCAGACCTTGAGCCATGGCAAGCAACGCGTTGGTAGCCGGCGTGTAACTATATAACTGATCAAGCAGCACATCGCTGCGCCGCATCCGCTCCACATACTCGGCATATGGCACATTCTCCACCACATCAAGTTCCACACGGTCCGGGTGACGGTCACGCAAGCGACGCGCGGCCTCAAGCAGGCGGTCGGTGCCCTTGACGACCATACGGTCACGCTGCAATCCTATGAACAGCCGCAATCGCTCCGGTGCCACATCGTCACGCTCAACAGGCCTCAACGCATCGGTGTCGATAGGTATGCCGCCATAGGTGACACGGTCGCCAAGCACCGGCCTGTAGGCGGCATAGTACTCATATAACGACGCGACAGCGGCATCAATGACTGCGACAACATGGTCACCATAGGCCGCCATGTCCTCACGCCGCCAATTATCCTGACGCTGCGCACGATACTCATCACTACCAACATAGGGCGAGGGCCTCTCTCCCAAGCGATAGTCACTATAGCGGAACGTGCGCCCGTCATGGCACGCGCGCCAATAGACAATATCCGTGCCTAAGGCGCTGAGCACCACTCGGCCATTGCAGTGCTTCAGGCAGTCTACAATCAAGCGCAACTTGCCCGGTTTCAGTTCAAGGAAATGATGACCACACAACACCACCGCGTCAAAGCCTCGCCACGACGTCAGCAACTGCCATGACACGCGCGCCATATAACTCACCGCGCCGGCAAAACCACGTCCTCGCGACAAGTCCACGTCACGCGCCGTGTCCATCCACCGCGAGCCGTTGCTAGCCACCACACAGTGATGCCCCAAACGGCGCAACTCCACCGCCAAGCAGTTGTGCATATTGCTCGCGTCACCTACAAACAGTATCTTCACAATACAAAAACATTAATCGTCCTGTAATGCGAGACGAAGTCCCGTAAAAAAATTCAGCCCGCAAAGATAGCAATTTTTTCCCACTTTTTCTTTGTCATTCCCACTCAATGCTGTAACTTTGCAGTCACAAAAATAAAAACTAACGAACACAACAAATGGCTAAAATCAAGACTATAGGCATCCTCACCAGTGGCGGCGACGCCCCGGGCATGAACGCCGCCATCCGTGCGATCACCCGCTCGGCAATCTATAGCGGCTTCCGTGTCAAAGCAATCTACCGCGGCTATCGCGGACTGATAACCGACGAGATTGTCGAGTTCAAGACCCAAAACGTCAGCAACATCGTCCAGCAGGGCGGCACAATCCTCAAGACTGCCCGTTGCAAGGAGTTCACCACACCCGAGGGACGTCAGCAGGCCTACGAAGTGATGCGCAAGCAGGAGATTGACGCGCTGGTCGTCATCGGCGGCGACGGCTCACTCAGCGGCGCGCGCCAGTTCGCCAGCGAGTTCGACGTGCCAATCGTTGGCTTGCCAGGCACCATCGACAACGACCTCTACGGCACCGACCACACCATCGGCTACGACACCGCCCTCAACACCATCATGTGGTGCGTGGACCGCATCCGCGACACCGCCACCAGCCACGAGCGGCTGTTCATCATCGAAGTCATGGGACGCAACGCCGGCTTCCTCGCCCTCAATGGAGCTATCGCGTCAGGAGCCGAGGCCGCCATCATACCCGAGATTTCCACCGAGGTTGACCAGTTGAAAGAACTGATTCAGAGTGGATTCCGCAAGAGTAAGAACTCATCTATCGTCCTTGTTGCCGAGAGCCCGGTCACCGGTGGCGCGATGGGCATCGCCGAGCGCGTGCGCACCGAGTATCCCGACATGGACGCCCGCGTCACCATCCTCGGACACCTGCAGCGCGGCGGCTCGCCAACGGCCCAAGACCGCATCCTCGCCTCACGCATGGGAGCCGCGGCAATCGACGCGCTGATTGAGGGGCAGCGCAACGTCATGATTGGCGACAGCAACGACGAAATCGTCTATGTCCCGTTCAGCAAGGCCGTCCGCAAAGACAAGCAAATCGACCGCTCACTGCTCGAAATCCTGCGCCGCCTCTCCGTCTGACAGACCTACCCACAATCAGGCATTTTATTAAGACTCCAACGTGCTACCCGCCTATTATTATTGATTATCAGGCGGCGAAAGACGAAAATGTAGGGACACAATAATTATTGTGTCCCTACATACCATTCTATCATTGTTTTTGTTACGATAGAAACTTGATTACTTTAAACGTAGGAGATGGTGTGGCCGGAAAGCCCGTGAGCGTAGTTGATTTCGCCATTAATATGGTATACGGCCCACGGGACGCCCTAATAATTCCCATTGTTGCCCGTCAATATTCTTGGCCGGTCGCTCCGGCGACAAGCGTCAGAAGCCGGAATTGAGCAAATAAGATAAACCGCCTCATATCAACTCTTAGTTAAATAATAAAGATAGACGGGAATTAACGTTGTCATAGACGAAATAGACGCTAACTCCAAATAAATCACCGAGATATATTCATACTCACATTTTCTCGGTCAACGCTCGACGGTAAACCATCGACTTACAGCGTGGCGTCGCTCTGCTGGAAGGTGGTGCCCTGACGCATGTCGCCGGTGTCGAAACCGAGTTTGAGCCACTTCATGCGCTGTTGGCTCGTGCCGTGAGTGAAACTCTCGGGCACGTCGTAGCCCTGGGCGCGCTTCTGCAGATAGTCGTCACCAATCACGCTGGCGCAGCGGATCGCCTCCTGCAGGTCGCCAGCGTCGAGCGAGCCGAACATCTTCTTCTCGTAGTGAGCCCACACTCCGGCATAGAAGTCGGCCAGCAACTCCAGACGCACACTCACGCGGTTCGCGTCCTTCTCATTCATGCGCGACATCTGCTGGTGAGCCTGCTGCAGTTGGCCCGTCAAATACTCCACATGGTGGCCCACCTCGTGGGCGATAACGTAGGCGTAGGCAAAGTCGCCGTCGGCACCGAGTTGCTGCTTCATCGTTGCGAAGAACGACAGGTCGATGTAGAGTTTCTGGTCGCCGCTGCAATAGAACGGACCCATCGCCGCGCTACCCTGGCCGCAAGACGTCTGCGTGTTGTCGGTGTACAGCACCAACGTCGGATTCTTATACTCGCCCAAACCCTGCTCACGGAACACCTTGCTCCACACATCCTCGGTGCTCGCGAGAATCTGCTTGGAGAACGTGGCCAGTTGTTGCTCCTCCTCGGTGAACTCGCGCTGCTCCGTCGCCACCTGGCCACCCTGCTGCAGGCCCATCTGGCCCGCCGTCTGGAGCACATCGCCCAGGTTGCCACCCATCAGCAGCGTGATAATCGCCGCGATGATAATGCCGCCAATGCCGCCCACGCCCACTTTGGCGCCGGTGCTCATGCCGCGGCGGTCCTCCACATTGCTACTCTCTCTGCGTCCGTCAAGTTTCATAATCAGTATATCGTTTTTAGTTGTTAATAATTCAGTCACATTCAATCGACAAAATTATAAAAAAATCACGAAACAACAAAAAAAGATGTAATATGTTAATATCAATAGACAGAGTGCGAGTGCAATGCGGGGCCGCATTGCAAAAAAACACAATGCGGGCACCGGTCGCGTTGACCGATGCCCGCATCTAATTATCCTATCAATACTCAGTACTTAATACTTAGTACTGAGTACTTTTCGCTTTAGCGAAGGACTTTCACGGTGGTGACACTGCCGTCGGCGTGCTGGGTGACGACGATGTTCACACCGTCGAACGGACGGCTGCTCACGGCACCTTGCATGTTGACGTAGGTCACGCTCACGGCGTCGTCGGCGTTGAGGCTCTCAATGCCGGTGATGACGCTCACCTGCGACGAGATGACGACGAACTCATACTTCTGCAGGTCGCTCTGGGCACGCTGCGGAGCACCGTTATAGACGCTCTTCAGGGCCGGCACGGCGATGAACTCGTAGGGGTGATCCTGGTTGAAGTCGGTGATCTCAAGCGACACATTGTCGGTCACGAGGTGGCAAGAAGCCTGGATGGAGCCGTTCTTGCCCGAGAACTCGCTCAGGTACATCTGGCCGTCAACCTCCTGGACGTAACCGCGCAGGCGGTACACCTTGTAGTCGACCGGCACAAACACGCGGTCAACAGCCTGCTCGTCGAGGACATACTCGATGTCAATCTCCTCGCCGTCAACAAAGACGAGCACCTTCTGGCCACGCAGGGAGAACACCATCGCCTTGAAGCCGGCACCCAAACCGGCCTTGGGCCACGTCTTGGCCTGAGCGGCGGGCACGCAGATGGGCAGATAGTTCTCCTCGTTATCGGCGGCAAAGTACATTGAGCCGAGACCGGCCACAGTCACGCCCTCGGCGTAGATGGCGATGTCGCTGTCGATGTAGTAGGTCTTGCCAACCTCACCCTGCTCCAGCACGTCGCCGAAGGCGAGGTGCGGCAGATCCATCTCGGTCTCGACCACGATGGTCACGCGGCCGGCAGGCATCGTGAACATATAGGCGCCCTCAACGGTACCCTTACTCAACTCGATGGCCTGGGGCACGTCGCTCGTGCCATCAACGGCAAGGTAACTCGCGCTGACGTTCTTGACCACATAGCCGGTGGTGGCGGCAACGGAGAACTCCACATTGTCACCCTCGCGGGCGCTCTCGGCGACCTCAACGGTGGCGTTCTCGGCCTGGACGGTGATGCCGTAGAGCGGCAGTTCGGCGAACTCGACAAGGAGGTTCACGTCGGCGGCAGGCATGAAGAACGAGTAGGTGTTCTCAGCCTCTTCGGCTTGGTAATCAACATTGACCGGCTCGCCCGTCTCGTCCTCGTAGGTGATGACAATCTGGTAAAGTTCATAGTGCTCGGCGGGTACGGCGGTGAAGAAGATCAACGCACCTGCATCGGCGGTCTCCTGGACCTCGACGTCGCCACCCACGGTGACATCCTTCACGATGTTGTAGAGATACTGCTCAAAGACAGCGGAGATGGTCACGTCGGCATCGGGCATGACGAAACTGTATCCCTCCTCGTCACCGGTAGTCCAATAGGAAAGTCCGATTTCGACGGGCTCGTCGTCCACGCCCAGGTAGGTGACGTGAAGGTCGTTATTGACGTCGCAACGCCAGCCCTCATCACCGATGACGCGGAACGAAACGTCGGTGCCAGCGAGAGCCTCCGTGAGTCCGTCGCCAACGAGGATCTGACCTTGACCCTCGACATCAAGGATGATGGCGTGAGGCTCGGGCTCAACCGTCTCATAGACCAGCGGCAGGAACTGCAGGTTGTCGTTGTAGATGCTGATGATGCCATAGACATCAAACTGGGGACTCAGGTCCTCGGGCAGACCGACACCGAAGCGGTCAAAGAGTGCGACACTCGCGTCGCCACTGACGACATAGCCGGTGTTGTTCTCATAGTTGATGTTGACACCGCGCAGCACGGCATAGCGGCCAAAGTTCCCGGCGTTAACGTCAGCAAGCGTGGCCTCCAGCGGGGTGAGTTCGATGGTCGAGGTGGCAGCCTCAAGGCCTTCGGGATTCTGCATCTCCAACTGGCCGCGGAAGACGGTCTTCGTGCCGCTGAAGCCGGCGGGGATCACGTTGCCCATGCCGTACTCTTGATTGATGCCCTTGTTGTTGTACAGAATCATACCGTTGTTCTCGTCCTGAACGTAGGTATACTTCTTGTCGGCAGTCTGGGCGATGACGTTCACTCTTGTGCCAAACTCAACTTGTTTGCCATCCTCCTGAGCGGCAAACTCGGCGATGGAGTTCACCACGACCGGGTTGGGAATGATGGTGAACGCAGCGCTTGCGATCGGCGACAAAATGGCCTGGTCGCCTTCATCTCCGAGGTACTCCCACACCTGCAGCGTGTTATCGCCCAACTGGACATAACGCACCGTGGCTGTGGAGCCTTCGGGAAGCAGGTTCAACTCGACCTCACCGGTACTCACGTAGGATGCCGCCATGGTGATGTCGGTGTTGAGCGCGTACTGATACATCGGCTCCTCAACGCCGTTGTTACTCACGATGGACAGCCTCAGAGGCAGTTCGCTCTCCTTGTAACTGGCGGCCGGAGCCTCGCCGTTGATCAGGATGGTCGGAGCCTTGTACTCCACGGGCGGTGGAACATCTCCCTCTTCCCACTCGACATCGATGGCGTCAAGGTAGAGAGCGCCGCTCTTGGAGCGGATGCCCCAGTAGGCGTAGTCGCCGTCGACAGTCACCATGAGGGTGTTCTCGTCGATGCTGATCTCGCCCAGCAGGTCGCCCTTGGTGGCGTCAGTGTAGAGGTCGGCGGCGCTGCTATAGGCCTCGTTCTTGCCGTAAATCTGCACGGTGCGTGTCGCGGCGGTGTTGCTGTTCCACACAATCGACACCTTGCGCACCAGGCCGGCGCTCGTGGTGGTCACGATACCGTCCTCGCTCTTGTTGCTGCGCAACTGGATGGCATTGTTACCACCAGCGGTCTTGCCGGCATAGACGGCGTCGGAGGTGCCGCCACCGATGCCCGTCCATGCGGTGTAGGTGCTGCCCGTCACGCCGATGATGTCGTAGGTCAACTCATGCTCGGCGGGTTGCGGAGTCTCTTCCTCTTCAAAGGTGGCGCTCACATAGGCGTCGCTGGCAGGCATCTCGAACGTATAGACGTTCTCGGTGGTACCAACCGAGTATTCAATCGGAGCGCCGGTGGCGTCCTTCACCTCGAGGGCCGACAGTTTGTAGCCGTTATCGGGAGTGATGGTCAGCGTGATGGTCGCGCCGGCGGCAGCCTCCATCGGGTTGACGCTCACGGTGCCGTAGACCATGCCGTCGTCGATATGCACGGTGTAGAGCGTGGGCTGGGGCGTGTCGCCGGTGGCCTCGTACTCCAGCGGCATAAACTGCGCGCCGTCATACCAACCTGTGACGCCGGTGATGTTGTAGGTTCCATCAGCCGGAGCGTTCACACCAAAGCGATTGTAAACATTGACCGCGGCACCATTGGCATCCTTCACAGCGCCGCTTGCAACCACGGCATTCTTGATAACCGCATAGCGGAAAGCGTTATCGACGGTGAGGTCGGCGGCCGAAATCTCAATCGGCTCGACGAGCACGGTGCTCGTGGCGGCCTCGAAGCCGGCCAGAGGAACGGCCATCTCGGGAGCACCCTTGTAGGTGGTCTTCTTGCCGCTGAAGCCGGCGGGAATCACGTTGCCTAACTCGTAGGTCTGACCCACAGGACCATAGATAAGGATACCGTGGCTGGCATCCTGGGCATAGAGGTAATTGTTCTTTTGCGCAATGGCGGTCAGCGGACCGCTAAAGGCGATGGTTGCGCCATCTTCAAGAGCGTTAAACTCGGCCACGCTCGACACGGAGCCGACCACGTTGATAGTCACCGAAGCCACGGGAGCCTCAGTCTCGTCCTGGTTGTCCCAGTCAACATACTCATGCACCTGGATGGTGTTGGCACCCAGCACGAGGTCAAGAATAGGCCTGTCGCCGAGGTTGAGTTCATGTGAAGTTGAGACATAACCGGACGAAGCCATCGTGATATCGCCGTTGATGGCATAGCCAAAGCGGTAGTTGGTCGAGTTGTTGTTGTCCTGGATGGACAGCGTCAGCGGCAACTCGCTCTGCAAATAACTGGCGGCGGGTGCCTCACCGTTAATGAGGATGGTCGGAGCCTTGTAGCTCGTGCCGCTGCTCTCACCGGCAGTAGTAACAACAATCTTGGAGAGCTGGGTGTTGGCGGTCACCGTAAAGATCACCGTCTCGGCCTCGCCGCTCCAGCTGGAGCTGCTGAGTGTTCCGGTATCAGCACTCACGGTGCCCCATTTGCCGGCGGTAAATGCCACACCTGTCACATTGCTGCCACTTGGGGCTGCAATAGAGAACGATGCATTATAAATGCGCAGGGAGTAACTGCCGGAGCTGCCCCACACGCGTGTGACAGTGCCGCTGGCAGCAGGGTTGACTGTGAGTGTCACTCCGTCAACGGTCCATGTCACCGCTTCGGTGATGTCGCCTGCTGTGGAGCCACTGGCCGAAGCGCCTGAAGCAAGGTTCGGCACCGCGTTATTCGCAATGTCAAACGTCACTTCCGCAGCAAAGGCTGTAGTGACTCCAAGCAGCATCAGTACCAATAAAGAATAGATTTTCTTCATAGCATTTTGCTTTTTGTAGTTAGTAATTAATTGTTAATGGTTGGTTATCTCTATAGTTTGGCAAAGATAACACTTTTTCCCCGTTTAACAAAATTTTTCTTTTCATTTTTTGAAAAAATTCATGAACGGCAAAAAATTTGCGTATCACAAAATCATTCACTACCTTTGTGGCAACAAACCATTGACTTCTCTTATGGCAAGAAAACGCAACAACAGCGGCGCGCTGCGCAACGAGCAGCGTGACATCCACGACCGCGTGATCAGTTTCTACAACACCCAGCCGCGCGGCGGCAACGCCGCGTTCAACTACAAGCAGGTGGCCGCCGCCATCGGCTGCTCCTCGCCGCGGCAGCGCGCCCTCGTGGCCGAGGCCCTCGAACTGCTGGCCATCGACGGCTTCCTCGCCGAGGTGGGCATCGGACGATACCGCGCCGCGGGACACAGCACCGTGGCCGAGGGGCTGTTCGTCAGACGCAGCAACGGCAAGAACGGCGTGATCATCGACGGCGAGAACGACACCGAGCCCATCATGGTGGCCGAGCGCAACTCAATGCACGCACTCAACGGCGACCGCGTCGCCGTACACATCAGCGCCGCGCGCGGCGACCACGAGCCCGAGGCGCAGGTCATCAAAATCATCAAACGCAAGGAGCAAACCTTTGTGGGAACCATCCACCTGCAACGATACTTCGCCACGCTCAACACCGACAGCAAGTTCCTTGCCACAGACATCTTCATCCCGCTCGACAAGACACTCGACGCGCAAAACGGACAGAAGGTGGTCGCCCGCATCGTCGAGTGGCCCGAGGAGGCCAACAGCCCCATCGGCGAGGTGGTGGACGTGCTGGGCGAGGCCGGCGAGAATGACACCGAAATCCACGCCATCCTCGCCGAGTATGGCCTGCCGTACAAATACCCCGAGAACATCGAGCGCGCCGCCAACCGTCTCCAACCGGGCATCACACCCGAGGAGGTGGCGCGACGACGCGACATGCGCGATGTGACCACCTTCACCATCGACCCCGCCGACGCAAAGGACTTTGACGACGCGCTGTCGCTGCGGCGGCTGCCCGACGGACTGCTCGAGGTGGGCGTGCACATCGCCGACGTGACCCACTACGTCAAACCCAAGAGCGTGATCAACACCGAGGCATACGAGCGGGGCACGAGCGTCTATCTCGTGGACCGCACCGTGCCCATGCTGCCCGAGCGGTTGTGCAACTTCATCTGCTCGCTGCGCGAGGGCGAGGACAAACTCACCCACTCTGTCATCTTCCAGATGGATGCCGAGGCCAACGTCATCAAATATGAGATCTGCCACACCGTCATCAACAGCGACCGGCGCTTGAGTTACGAGCAGGCGCAGGAGATACTTGACGGCAAGGAAGACCCGTTGCGCGACACGCTGGTCACGCTCAACGAACTGGCGCTCAAGATGCGCGCCGCGCGATTCGACAATGGCGCGGTGCTCTTTGAGCGGCCGGAGATCAAGTTTGACATCGACGAGAACGGCAAGCCGATGGGCGTGATACAGCACATCGCCACGCCGGCCAACAACCTCATCGAGGAGTTCATGTTGCTGGCCAACCGCACCGTGGCGGCCCACATCGGCAGCGCGCGCGGCGGCAAGACGCCCAAGGCGATGGTCTACCGCATCCACGACGAGCCAAACGAGGATAAACTCGCCAACCTCGCCGACGTGGCCGCGTCACTGGGATACAGAATGGCCGCCGGCGGCAACCGCCTCAAGGTGAACCGCTCCATCAACGAGATGCTCAAGCGCTCGGAAGGGAAACCGGAGCACGAACTGCTCTCCATCATGGCCATGCGCACCATGGCAAAAGCCGTCTATAGCCCCGAGAACATCGGCCACTACGGCCTCGGCTTTGAGTTCTACACCCACTTCACCTCGCCCATACGCCGCTATCCGGACATGATGGTGCACAGGCTGCTCGACCGCTACGCCGCCGGCGGACGCAGCGTCGCCTTTGACCAACTCGCCGACGAGTGCAAGCACTGCAGCGAGCGCGAGCAACTCGCCGCCAACGCCGAGCGCGCCTCAATCAAATATAAGGAGGTGGAATTCATGGGCGACCGCCTCGGCCAGGTGTTTGAGGGCACCATCTCGGGCGTTACCGAGTGGGGCATCTATGTGGAGGTCAACGAGACACACTGCGAGGGCATGGTCGGCGCGCGCGACCTCGACGACGACTACTACGAGTTTGACGAGAAAGCCATAGCCCTCATCGGACGACGCACCCACCGCAAGTATCAACTCGGCGACCAGGTGACCATCCAGGTGGCCCGCGCCGACCTCGTGAAAAAACAACTCGACTTTGTGCTCGTCGACAAGCGGCACCCCGCCGGCAGCCACCGCATCGACCGCGAACCCATCACCTACCGCAGCCGCCGCGAACGCCTCGAGACACCCGTCGACGCGCCCTCGCGCGGCAAGCACCGCCGCGGCGGCTCCCGCCGCAAAACCTCCGCCAAGAAAAGTGCCGCCAAGCCAGGCGACAACACCTCACGCAAATCCCGCAAATCCCGTAAACACTGAGAGCCGCCGCCGGTGGAATTCCCGGATATTTCCCTCTCGAGAATTCTCAAAATTTTCATTTTTTATCCCATGAATTAACGTAAATAAATTTTGACGATAAAACACATTAAAATAATATATTTACGAGAATTCACGGAAATTCACGGGAGATTTATTTTCGGAAATTTTCGTGAGGAACCACGGGCGGCGGTCACTCGGGCAGCGCGCGGATCGTGAACCCGTTCCACGGCTCGAGCGCCTTGTACCGCTCCACAGCCTGTTCCGGCACATACAACACACAGGAAGAAGCGTCAACCCCGTCAAAGACATCATCGCCAATCTCAACCTCATCGGGATCCGCAATCAGACAACGGACGGCCTTCATACTCTCGCAATCGGAGAACGCACCCCAGCCGATTCCGGTCACCGAGGCCGGAATAGTCACCGATGTCAAGCCGCTGCAACCAGCAAACGCTCCATCGCCGATTCCGGTCACCGAGGAGGGAATGGTCACCGAGGTCAGGCCGACGCAACCGGCGAACGCATCCTCGCTGATTCCAGTCACCGAGACCGAGATATGGGTGCTCTTACAGCCGGCGATGAGCGCATTCGTTGCTGACTCAATAATGGCATTACAGTTGTCTCGAGAATCATAGAACGGATTTCTTTTGTCAACAGTAATCTTTGTCAGGCCGCTGCATCTAGCAAACGCCCCATCGCCGATTTTAGTTACAGAGGCGGGAATGGTCACCGAGGTCAGGCCGTCGCAACCCCGGAACGCATCCTCGCTGATTTCGGTCACCGAGGCGGGGATGTCCACCGAAGTCAAGCCGGCGCAATCGGAGAACGCACCCCAGCCGATAGCGGTCACCGAGGCGGGGATGGTCACAGAGGTCAGACCGACGCAACCCTTAAATACATAGCCGCCGATTTCGGTCACCGAGGAGGGGATGTCCACCGAGGTCAGGCCAGAGCAACCCTCAAACGCGGAGCCACCGATTTCGCTCACCGAGGCCGGGATGTCCACCGAGGTCAGGCCGACGCAACCGGAGAATGCTTCCGGGCCGATTTTGGTCACAGAGGCGGGGATGTCCACCGAGGTCAAGCCGACGCAACCGGAGAACGCACCCCAGCCGATTGAGGTGACGGGATAATCTTTGCCCTCGTAATTGAAAACCGCGGGAACCTCGAAATCTCCCTCGATTGTCCCGTACTCATCTTCCTCGTTCCCGCTTACACCATAATTAATGCCATAAAACGTTGCCGACACGCCATCTTCATTTATATCGTAATACAGGCCGTTTTCTCCGGCAATATGGTAAAATACTACAATGCGAAGCTCTGTCACATTTGAACTGTCAATGCCGGCGCTCGCCGAAATGGTGTCCTCTGCATTGCTGTTATCAGTAACCCCGCCTAATGAAAGTTCGTCCTGAGCGGCGGCGAGCGTCATCGAGGCCAGCGCCAGCCCCATCAGAATGTTAAATGTCGTTTTCATCTTGTCACAAAAAAGTTATTTGTTGGTTTATTTTTCTCTCGAAAATTCTCAAAATTTTCTTTTTTTATCCCGTGAATTTCCGTAAATTAACGTAAATAAATTTTGACGATAAAACACATTAAAATAATATATTTACGAGAATTCACGGAAATTCACGGGAGATTTATTTTCGGAAATTTCCGTGAGGCACCACGGGCGGCGGTCACTCGGGCAGCGCGCGGATAGTGAACCTGTTCCACGGCTCGAGCGCCTTGTACCGCTCCACAGACTGTTTCGGCACATACAACACACAGGAAGAACTGTCAACCCCGTAAAAGGCATTATCGCCAATCTCAACATCATCGGGATCCGCGACCAGACAACGGACGGCCTTCATACTCTCACAACCCTCGAACGCCCAGTTGCCGATTTCTCTCACCGAGGCGTGGATTGTCACCGAGGTCAGGCCGACGCAACGGGAGAACGCGTAGCCACCGATGGCGGTCACCGAGGCGGGGATTGTCACCGAGGTCAGGCCGACGCAACCAGCAAACGCCTTATAGCCGATTTCTCTCACCGAGGCCGGAATAGTCACCGAAGTCAGGCCAGAGCAACCCTCAAACGCCCCATCGCCGATTCCGGTCACCGAGGAGGGGATGTCCACCGAGGTCAGGCCGACGCAACCGGAGAACGCATCCATGCCAATTTCGGTGACCGAGGAGGGAATGTCCACCGAGGTCAGGCCGACGCAACCCCAGAACGCCCCATCGCCGATTTCGGTCACCGAGGCGGGGATGTCCACCGAAGT
>CAMHQD010000011.1 GCA_946187345.1 uncultured Porphyromonadaceae bacterium
GTGTGAACTTCATCATCAACACCGCCGGTGACTACACCTTCACCATCAAGGACGGCTACCTGACCGTGACCGGCTGGGCTGATGTTCCCGAACCCGAGCACAACTATGTGTTGAAGGGCTCGTTCGACGAGTGGGGCGAGGGTATCGCCTTTGCCGAGCAAGAGGACGGCTCATTCGTGGCCGAGCAGAGCCTCGAGGCCGGTGCCGAGTTCAAGGTGATGGACGGCGAGACCTGGCTGGGTGGTGACACTCAGGGCCAGAGCGAGAAGTTCGAGTTGAAGGCCGACTTCAACGTGGTTGAACTGAGCGAGGCCGGTGTGAACTTCATCATCAACACCGCCGGTGACTACACCTTCACCATCAAGGACGGTTATCTGACCGTGACCGGCTGGGCCGAGCAGCCCGTTGCCCCGATTTACGTTCTGGGCAACTGCGTTGGCTCATGGGATCCGACCGTCGGCCAGATGATCGAGGGCAACGTTGGCACCGACGACGATGGCAACAGCCAACTTGAGTACATGGGCGAGATTGAGGTCGTTGACAGTGGCGACGGCTATGGCTACTTCGCCTTCACCCGCCGTCTGGCCGCCGACAACGAGGGCTTCGACGAGATTGCCCAGTACCGCTTCGGCCCGGAGAGCAATGGCGACTTCGAGATCAATAGCGAGATGATCGGCATCGACATCAATATGATTGACGGCTACCAGACCGCCTTCAAGGCACCGGCCGGCATGATTATCAGTTTCGACTACATCGAGAACGGCGACAGCCATGTGCTGCGCGTTTACGGCGATGTGCCTCAGCGTGAGGTTTACGTGCTGGGTCACATCAACGGTCTGAACTTCGTGCCTTTCAACGGCGTGCAGATGACGACCGACGACGGCAACCTCTATGAGGCCACCGTCACCGTCGACGACATCCAGGACGGCGGCTGGTTCAGTTTCACCACCAAGTTAGCTGTGGAGCAGGACGACAGCGATGCCATGTGGGCCGAGATTGCCGGCAACCGCTTCACCGCGGTGAGCGAGGGCGACTTCATTGTGATGCCCGAGCAACTTGGCCAGCCCATCAGCCTGACCGAGATTGGCAACTGCCCGAACGCAATCAAGATTGCCGCCGGCGAGTGGAAGTTGACTGTTGACATGGGCGCGCGCACCCTCGTCATCGAGGAGAGTGCAAAGAATCCGATGGACGTCAACAATGACGGTGTGGTCGATGTGGGTGACGTGAACGCCATCCTCGAGGCCATCCTCAATGAGGACAACAGCGAGCGCTTTGACGTCAACCACGACGGCAACGTCGACGTGGGTGATGTGAACGCCGTGTTGGGCGCCATCTTGGAGCAGTGACCATCCATGTAGCATGTAGCGTGTAGCATGTAGCGTGTAGCATGTAGCGTGTAGCATGTAGCGTGTAGCATGTAACATACTGCATCGATAATTCGCCGCGCCATTCCCGCATTGACGGGGGTGGCGCGGTTGTTTTTGATAGGCGATTGCAATCGTTTGCACTATTTTTAATTAAAACGTAACGGAATAAAACGGCAATCATTAAATAAAAAAGAGTAAATTTGTGGCATACAAAAACCAAACTATTATTACCATTAAGCGCTTATGAAGAAATTTGCTACTTTGATTGCAGCCGCTGCGCTGCCTGCCATGATGTGGGCGCAGGGCTGGCCCGCCAACTACGGCGGCGTGATGCTTCAAGGTTTCTACTGGGACAGTTACGGCGAGACAAGTTGGCTGTCGCTGGAGGCCGATGTCGACAACCTGGCCGAGGCGTTTGACCTCATCTGGATCCCCCAGAGCGGCAACTGCGGCGGCCAGTCGATGGGCTACAACCCCAAGTTCTGGTTCTCCAACTACGACAGCTCGTTCGGCTACGAATATGAGCTCCGCTCGATGATCAAGACCTTCAAGGATCACGGTATCGGCACCATCGCCGACGTTGTTATCAACCACCGCCAGACCAGGGGGGACGAGAACAACTGGACCAACTTTGTCGAGGAGACCTACAACGGCAAGACCTACACGATGACCAGCAAGGACATCTGCAAGGATGATGACGGCGGCGAGACGGCCAAGCACCTGCAGCCGGGCGAGACGCTGGGCGCCTATGACACCGGCGAGGACTGGAGCGGCGAGCGCGACCTGGACCACACCAGCACCAACGTGCAGAACACCGTCAAGGACTACCTCTATATGCTCATCAACGACTACGGCTACGCCGGCTTCCGTTACGACATGGTGCGCGGCTACAAGGCCAGTTACACCAAGATGTATAACGAGTATTCCAAGCCGCAGTTCAGCGTGGGCGAGAACTGGAGCGGTACGAGCACCATCAGCAGTTGGATTGACGGCACCGGCAGCACGAGCGCGGCCTTTGACTTCCAGTTCCGCTACGTTTGCCGCAACGCCTTCAACGACGGCAATATGGGCAAACTCAACGCTCAAAACGAGGGCAACTGGCCCCTCATCAGCCAGAGTTATCAGGGCGGCAAGTATCGCCGTTACGCCGTGACGTTTGTCGAGAACCACGACACGCAGTACCGCGACGCCAGCAACCCTCTTGACCCGATCAAGAAGGACACCATTGCCGCCAACGCTTACCTGCTGGCTATGCCCGGCACGCCTTGTGTGTTCTATCCCCACTGGAAAGCCTACAAGCAGGAGATTAAGGCCTTGAGCGCGGCCCGCAAGTTGGCCGGTGTCCACAATATGAGCACCTACCAGTTGAAGGCCAGCACGTCGGCTCGCCTCGCGATGGCCGTCCAGGGCACCAAGGGTAAACTCACCGTGTGCGTCGGCAAGACCGCCGGCACCTACACCCTAAGTGGTTTCACCGAGATCTTGAGTGGCTACCACTACAAGTATCTGCTCGAGAACAGCGCCGAGGTCGCTTGGGTTGACCTGCCCAGCGGACAGTATAAACTGAGCGACAAGAAGCGTGCCAAACTCGTTGCCGTCAGCGCTACCAGCGGTGCCCAGATTGTCTACACCACCGATGGCAGCAACCCCACCGCGAGCAACGGCACCAAGGTTGCCAGCGGCACCTATGTCGACATCAACAAGGAGATGACCCTCAAGGCCGGCCTGCTCGTGGGCGGCACGGTGAAGAACATCTGCACCCGCGAGTACAAGATCAAGGCCGAGTTTGTGCCCTACAGCGTCACCGTCTATCTCAAGGATCCGATGACCAGCGACGCCAAGTGGGAGAACGTCAACTACTACATCTGGAGCGCCGCCAACAACAACGAGCAACTCATGGGCGACTGGCCCGGCACCCAGGTGACCGACACCAAGGTGGTGGACGGCGTGAAGTACTACTACAAGACGTTTGACTACACGATGGAGGACTACTACATCCAGGCCGTGTTCAACAACGGTGTGGACCCGAAAAGCACCGACCCGAAGAATGTCCAGAGCGACGACACGCCTCGCATCTATGCCGACGCCGTGTTTGCCCTCGGTGACCTCAACGCCGCCAATGGTCACTACCGCATCCAGAACATCACCAGCGATGAACTCGTCAAGAAGTTGGCCGCTGCCGGTGGTGAGAGCGGCAACAAGTTTGACGTCAACAGCGACGGCAAGGTCGACGTGGGCGACGTGAACGCCGTGCTCGCGGCAATCCTCGCCGGCGACAAGAGCGCCAAGTTTGACGTGAACGGTGACAACAAGGTTGATGTTGGCGATGTGAACGCCATCCTCGACGAGATTCTCAAGCAGTAAAGAGAAAGTCCTCCACCAACCCCTTACTTGTAGGGCCTGGCCTTGGCCTGGCCGTTGGGGATAAGGGAGAGTTTCAATTCTTCTTGTAGGGACAAAATTTATTCTGCTACACCCACCGAAAGTGGGCAGAATAAATTCTGCCCCTACAAGCATTAAACAATCGACAACTAAAATCATTAGACTAACTACCATACCCAAGAAACGATGAAGAAACTATTCAGTATTATCGTCCTGATGGCCGTGGCCGCGATGAGCGTGGCTTGGGCCGCCGGACCGCTCAAGGCTGCCGGCCCCTACCGCCACCTTGACGTGAACTTTGACAACCACATCGACGTTGGCGACGTGAACTTGCTGCTCGATGCCATCCTCAACGGCCACAGCGACCCCGCCGAGGGCGAGGAGCCCGAGGAGGAAGACCTGTTGCTGGCTGGCGGCGACATCTCGCTGCTGCCCAGTTACGCCGCCACATCGGTGCAATACCTTGACTACGACGGCCAACTCATCAACAGCGGCAACACGCTCACCGACGTGATTGGCTTCCTCACCGCCGAGGGCTGGAACGCGGCGCGTGTGCGCCTGTTTGTTGACCCGTCGCAGGCCAGCGCGGACGACGTTGGTCAGGGCGTGCGCCAAGACCTCGAGTATGTCACCGGTCTGGGCAAGGCCATCAAGGCCGCCGGCATGAAGTTTGTGCTCGACTTCCACTATAGCGACAGTTGGGCCGACCCCGTCAAGCAGTTCACTCCCGCCGCATGGGTTGGTCAGACTGACGAGGAACTCGCCGTGACCATCTACAACTACACCAAGAGTTGCCTCAACACGCTCATCGAGGCCGGTGCCACGCCCGACTATATCCAGACGGGTAACGAGATCTCTTACGGCATCCTGTGGGGCAAGCAGGGCGGCACTTACGTCAAGGCCGACAACGAGGCCGGTTGGGAGCGCTTCCGCACTCTCGAGGCTCAAGCCATCAAGGCCTGCCGCGAGGTGTGCCCCAAGGCCAAGATTATCATCCACACCGAGTTGGTGCGCAACATCAACCTGCTGCGCAACTACTACAACAACGTCAACAGCCTCGACTACGACATCATCGGCTTGAGTTACTACCCCTACTACCACGGCCTGCTGCCGCAGTTGGAGAGCGCGCTGTCGGCTATGGAGACCGCCCATCCCGATAAGGACATCATGATCATGGAGACCGGTTACTTCCACATTTGGCAAGCCGACGACGTGAAGTATGACTACTCGGCCACCTATCCCATCAGCGCCGAGGGCCAGAAGGCGTTCACCGAGGCTCTGGTGGCATTGCTCAAGGAGCATCAGAACGTTAAGGGCCTCTTCTGGTGGTTCCCGGAGGCCAACGATGGCGGCCTGTGGCCCAACCAGGTGCGCACCGACTGGTACAACGCCGGCTTGTGGGACAACCAGACCCACTACGCCATGCCCGCCATCAAGAGCGTAGGCGACTTCGCCAAGTAACCCGAGCGCCCCTTTTCTTTCTTTATACAACACAACCCATGTCCAATCCATCTGCCGGCTAACGCCGGTCAGAGGATGGACATGGGTTGTGTTGTACCCTATTGGGTCGAGGATTTCCGGTTAGAAGAGGGGAAGGGCGGATTGGGTGTAGACGTATTTTTGCTCAAAGGAGGCTTGGTCCATGGTGAGCATGATGACGCCCTGGATGAGCATGACGAGTGGCCAGATGCCGCAGGTGATGAAACTCAACAGGATTGAGAGGAATCCGGCGGCGGTGTGGCCGAGGTAGAAGTAGTGTACGCCGAGGCCGCCGATGAGGATGGCGAGCAGGCCGGCGACGCCGCGGCTCTTGCCGGAGGGCCCGGGGTCGAAGACACCGGGCTGGGCCGGACCGTAGGCGTACTGCGGCTGGCCATACTGCGGCTGCTGCGGGCCGTATTGTGGCGGCTGTTGTGGGCCGTATTTGGGCGGCTGCTGCGGTTGCGGCGGAATGGTGGTGGCCACGTTGAACTTCTCGCCACAGATGGGGCAAGTGACCTGGTTGGCGGGCTGTGGCAATGTGAACTGCTGTCCGCACTTGGGGCATTGAAATTGTATCATTGTCGTATGAAAGGTTGAGAGTTGAGAGGTTGAGGGTTGAGCCTCGCGCTCCCGCACTCGGGATTAATGCTCTTTGTTTTTGATTAGCAAAAAGCGTGCCACTCCCGTGGTACGCGACTGCGTCGCGCAATACACAACTTTTTTACAACTCGAGGATGAGGGTGGCGCGCGGCGGCAGGGTGACGTCGCGCGAGAGGTCGACTGTTGTGCCTGTTGGGATGTCGCGGGCGGAGTTGCGGCCGGCGATGACTTCGGCGTAGCGTGCCACGTGGAGGGGCTTCTGCTCGTTGGTGCCGTTGACGACGGTGAGCACGGTGCGGCCGCCGCCGCGTCGGGCGATGACGTAAACGCCATCGACGGGAATGAACTGTGTCATCTTGCCGCCGATGATGGCGGGGTTGTTCTGCCGCCAATGCAGCACACGGCTTAGCCATTGGAACATATCCTGCTCGGCGGCGTTGCGTCCGTCGGCGGTGAAGCAGTCGCGCTCGTCGCCGGGGAAGCCGCCGGGGAAGTCGCGTCGGACGTCGCCGTCGGTGCGCTGCTTGGTGCCGTTCATGAGGATTTCGGTGCCGTAATAAAGTTGCGGGATGCGGCGGATGGTGAGCAGCAGCGCGAGGGCTTGCTTGAGTGCCTTGTCGTCCTTGGTGTCGCGCAGGAAGCGGTCGGTGTCGTGGTTGTCGACAAACGCCATGACGTTGTCCGGGTCGGGATAGAGGTAGTCAAAGGCAAGGCTGTTGTAGAGGCGGTTGAAGCCTCGCCACCAGCCGTCGGTGACCTCGGTGCGCGCGCTATCGACCTTCTCGTGGAAGGAGAAGTCCATGACGGTTTTGAGATAACTCTCGGCTGGGGCGTTGGGGCTGCCCTTTTGCCATGTGGCGGTGTAGGCCGGCTGCTCGACCCACGTCTCGCCGACGACGTTAAAGTTGGGGTATTCGGTGTCTAACGCTTTCATCCACCGCGCCATGGCGTCGGCGTAGGCGTAGGGGTAGGTGTCCATGCGTATGCCATCGATGCCCACGGTCTCAATCCACCAGACGCTGTTTTGAATCAGGTAGGTCATCACGTGTGGGTTGCGCTGGTTGAGGTCGGGCATGGTGGGCACGAACCAGCCCTCGACGGTCTCGCGCAGGTCAATCTCGCTGGCGTAGGGGTCGAGGACGGGCGTGAGTTTGTAGGAAGTCTGGAGGTAGTCGGTGCCGCGGGTGTCGGCGCGCCGCTTGTCGCTACGCTGGTCGAGCCACCGGTCGGTGTTGAACCAGTCTGTGGCGGGTCTGTCGGCGACCCAGGGGTGCTCAAAGCCGCAGTGGTTGAAAATCATGTCCATGACCACCTTGAGGCCACGGGCGTGGGCCTCGTCGGTGAGGCGGCGGTACTCGTCGTTGGTGCCGAAGCGCGGGTCAACGCGGTAGTAGTCGGTGGTGGCATAGCCGTGATAGGTGCTGAAAGCGTGTCCGTCGGGCGAGTCGTTCTCGAGCACGGGCGTGAGCCACAGGGCGGTGACGCCCAGATCGTTGAAGTAGTCGAGATGGCGGCGAATGCCCTCGAGGTCGCCACCGTGTCGCAGGCTTGGCTGCGAGCGGTCGCACTTGTATTGCCGCATGCCGGGCAGTTGGTCGTTGGAGGTGTCGCCGTTGGCGAAGCGGTCGGGCATGAGCATATAGAGGACATCGGCGTTGGTGAAGCCGCGCCGCTCGGTGCCCGGCTTCTCGCGCTGCTTGAGTTCGTATGGGACCAGCATCTCGATTGGCGCCTGCTTGAAACGCAGTTCCATTGTGCCGGGCTTGGCATCCTTGACATTGAGGTAGATGAGGAGGTAGTTGTCGCTGCCGTCGAGGCGGACGATGCTGTCGACTGTGACGCCCGGATAGTTGACGCTGAAGTCGGCCGTCTTGAGGTCAAAGCCGCTGACCATGAGTTGCAGCGAGGGATTGTTGAGGCCGCAGTACCAATACGGTGGGTCGATGCGGTCCACCTTGAAGTCTCTTGAGGGCGGGATGGTCGCCGTGGCGGCGAGCGTGGCCGTCAGCGCCGCTATTGTGAGAAATCGTCTCATAAAATTAAAAGATAAGAATTGAAGGCCTCCCCCCACCCCTCCTAAAGGAGGGGTGTTTGCCGTTGTGGCAATATAGCTCCCCTCCTTTAGGAGGGGTGGGGGGAGGCCGTAATCAGTTGTGGAAGATGAGTGCGCTCTGTGCCGGGACGGTGACCTGGCCGCCACGGATGGTGGCGATGCCGCGCTCGTCGGCCTTGATGTTGCGCACGACGACGGTGTAGTCACCGTCGGGGACGGTGATGGTGACGGGGCGCTTGTTGGCGTTGAGAGCGACGTAGATGTCACCCCAGTTCTCGCTGACGCCCTGCAGGCGCAGGCCACCCTTGATGTGGAAGGCGACGAGGCAGTCCTGCCGCGGGAGGAACTCGAGATTGTTGCGGACGAGTTCGGCACTGCCCATGTGGAAGGCGGGGTGCTTCTTGCGGATGTCAATCAAGCCGCTGTAGTAACTCATCACCTGAGGATAAAGTTCGAGGTTGTTCCAGTCGAGGTGGTTAATCGAGTCGGGGCTCTCAAAACTGTTGTGTACGCCCTTCTTGTCGCGCAGCATCTCCTCGCCGCTGAGCATGAAGGGGACGCCTTGTGAGGTGAAGACGGCCGTCTGGGCGAGCAGGTCGAGGCGGATCAGTTCGTCGGTTGTGATGCCGGGGATGCTTGCCTTGAGGCGGTCCACGAGGCACATATCGTCGTGACACGAGACGTAACTGATGAGTTGCGTGGGCTGCAGGCACCAGAAGTGGTCGCTATAGTTGACGCTCTTGATGTCGACTTGGGGGTGCTGCACACCACCCACGATGCCGAACATGATGCTCTGCTCGTGGCCTTTGATGCCGGCGAGGAAGGCCGGCTTGGTGTCGTCGCTGAACGGCCCCCTCAACGCGTCGCGGATGTCGTCGCTAAAGGCGGCGATGCCCGGCATTTGGTTGGTGGCGGCCTTCATTGCCAACTTGTCGTGGGGGTAGGCGCACGTGCCGGCGCTCCAGCCCTCGCCGTAAACGTAGATGGCGGGGTCGATGGCGTTGAGTTCGCGCCGGATGAGGTTCATCGTCTCGATGTCGTGAACGCCCATCAGGTCAAAGCGGAAGCCGTCGATGTGGTACTCGTTGACCCAATATTTGACGCTCTCGACCATAAAACGTCGCATGACCTCGTGCTCGCTGGCGGTCTCGTTGCCGCAGCCGCTGCCGTTGCTGTAAGAGCCGTCGGCGTTGAGGCGGTAGAACTCGTTGGGCATCACCTTCTGGAAGGGGCTGCCGTCCACACTGTAGGTGTGGTTATAGACCACATCGAGGATTACCTTGATGCCGGCGCGGTGGAGGGCCTGCACCATGAGTTTGAACTCACGGATGCGGGTGACGGGGTTGTAGGGGTCGGTGGAATAGCCACCCTCGGGCACGTTGTAGTTGAGGGGGTCGTAGCCCCAGTTGTACTTGTTCGCGGCGAGGTTGGTCTCGTCGATTGACGCGTAGTCGAAACTGGGGAGGATGTGTACGGCGTTGACGCCGAGGCGCTTGAGATGCTCGATGGCGCGCGGCTCGGTGAGGGCGAGGAACTTGCCGGGATACTTGAAGCCGCCGCTGCCGTCGATGGAGAAGTCGCGGTGGTGCAACTCATAGAGGACAAGATCCTTAGGCGCGATGTCCGGCCGGACGTCCTGCAGCCACCCGTCGGGGTTGGTGGCGCTCATGTCGATGACGGCGCCGCGACGACCGTTGACGCCTACCGCTGTGGCGAACACGCCCGGCGTCTCGCCCTGCCATTTCTTGCCGTATTTGACGTCAAAGGTGTAGAACTTGCCCTTGAGGTCGCCCTTGACGAGCGTCTGCCAGAGCAGGTTGTCACCGCCGGTGGGGTTGGCCTTGAGCGAGACGGTCTTGACGGGCTTACCGCCGAGGCCGTCGTTATAGATGCGCAGGGTCACCGCCTTGGCTCCCGGGAGCGTCTCGATGTCGAAACGCGAGCCGGTGGGGGAGTAGGTGAGTTCCTGCGCCGCGGCGCCGGCCGTGAAGAGTAATGCCATGGCACACGAGAAAATTCTGTTCAATATTTTCATAGTGGAAAAGTTTACCGTTTACAGTCGACCGTTGACCGGCGCGTGGGCGCGCGGTATGGACAACCGTTGCCGCCCAAGACGGTCAACGGTCAACGGTCGACGGTCAACTTTTAATATTAACGGCCGCTGTTGGCGACCATGCCGCTGACGGTCTTGTTGAAGTTGGCCTCACGCATGAGTTGCTCAATGGTGAGGTGCATGCGGTAGCGCCAGTAGTGCTTGGGGTTGGAGGGCACGTTGATGCGCTCGGCATCGGCATCGCTCAGGCGCAGTTCCTCGTCGATGGCCATCCAGTCTTGCAGCGAGAGCAGGCAGAGCATCGATGGCGAGTTGAGGTGGTTGCGCACGATGTCGGCTGCGAGCCAACCGGGCAGCGGGTGCGGCGCGGCGTCTCCCTTCCAGAGCACTTGGTTGTAGTACTGCTGGGTGACGTCCCAGTCCTCGTCCCACCACTGGCGCAGTGTCGCCATGTCGTGGGTGGAGATGGTGGACACAGAGCGGTAGGGGTTGGCGCTCAGGTTGCCGAACTTGAGGTGGCTGTCCTTGGGCATAGACTGGATTTCGAGGCTGAGGATGCGCAGTTCGTTCATCACCCAGGGCACGCAGTCGGGCACCATACCGAGGTCTTCGGCACAAACCAGCATACGGGTTGCCTGCACCAACTTGGGCAACTTCTTCATCGCCTCGCCGTACCAGAAGTCGTTGTTGCGGCGGTAGTAGTAGTCGTTATAGAGGCGGTTGAAGGCCTGCTTGTCGTTGTCGTAGAGAGCCTCGTAGACAAAGTCGAACTGTACCGAGATGCGCGGGTGGAAGAGGTTGGGGTTCTTGTGGTCGCGCAGGAAGAGCACGTCGCTGATGAGGGCCATAAGGCCGTCGCGGATCCAGATGTCGTCGTCGGTGGTGCGTCCCTCAAAGGCGGCCTCCACCTTGCGCTGGGTGTCAAACTCGGGCTTCATGCGGTACATGTCGTCGTGGGTGCGCTCAACGTAGGTCTCGCGCACGAGGTTGGCCCACTTGCCAAAGACGCGGTCGAGCACCCAGTCGGCGATAAACGGCTCGGTCATATAGTCCTGGAAGTTGAGGCCGTAGCCGCGGATTTCGTCGGCGCTCATGCCCAGTGCCGGCGAGAAGTGTCCCATCAGGCCGTGGACAGACTCGATGGGGATTTCCCAGATGCGGAAGAAGCCGAGCACGTGGTCGATGCGGTAGGCGTCAAAGTACTCCGCCATCTTGCGGAAGCGCTTCACCCACCACGTGCAGCCATCGGCGAGCAGGGCGTCCCAGTTGTAGGTGGGCAGGCCCCAGTTCTGTCCGTTGGTCGAGAAGGCATCGGGCGGCGCGCCGGCTTGCCCGTTGAGGTTGAAGTACTTGGGCTCGACCCATGCCTCGACGCCGTCGCGCGAGATGCCGATGGGAATGTCGCCCTTGAGGATGACGTGCTTGGCGAGAGCGTGCTCGTGGGCGGCGCGCATCTGCTTGTCGAGGTTGAATTGAACGTAGTACCAGAAGGCAACCTCCTTGAAGGCCTTGGTGCGCGAACTGCCCATTGCCTCGGCCTCGTCATCGGGCAGGGTGTGGTGGTCGGGCCAGTTGTTGAACACGGCGGTGCCGTACTTGTCGCGGTAGTGGCAGAAGGCGGCGTAGGGCACAAGCCAGTGCTTATTGGCAGTGAAGAAGGCCTTGAACTCGTCGCTCTTGAGCACTTCGGCACCGGTTTGGTCAAAGAGGAGGTGCAGATATTCGAGTTTGGCGTTGTTGACGCGCTCATAGTCGATTTGCGGCAGGGCGTTCAATTCCTGACGCAGTGCCTCAAACTCGGCGGCACGCTTCTTGTCGGCGAGGGCCGGCAACTGGCGCAGGTCGGTGAACTGGGGGTGGAGGGCATAGATGCTGATGCTCTTGTAGGGGTAACTGTCGACCCACGTGCCTGTCATGGTGGTGTCGTTGATGGGCAGCACCTGGAGGGCACACTGGCCGGTGGAGGCCACCCAGTCGACCATCGCCTTGAGGTCGCCGAAGTCGCCCACGCCGAAACTGCCCTCGCTGCGCAGCGAGAAGACCGGGATGACGGTGCCGGCAATCTTGGTGGGGTAGTAGGGGAAGTAGGCTTGCAGGAGTTCGTAAACGATGACATCACCCGAGCGCGTGGGCGGCATGACGACGCGGCGGTTGTCGCCGGTCTCCCATGTGACGCCCTCGGGGCCTGTGGCGGCGAACTTGAACTCCACGATGGGGTTCTTGAACTTGGCGATGTCGAGCGTGGCGACCCACTCGTTGGGCTTGTGCTCGGCCATCGACACGCCGTTGGCGGCGTCCCAGTCGCCCAGCGCGGCCTCGTTGCCGACAACCAGCAGTCGCTCGCCGGAGCGCAGTTGCGGCGCGCGCACCTTGAGTTGGACAGTGCGGCTATAGCGCGTGGGCTCAACGGCAACGCTGCGGTCGTGAGCCGCGACGCAGTCGGTGAACGCGCTGCTGTAGAGGTAACTGTCCTCGGGCAGGTCATTCCAGTGGTCGTAGACGATATACTTGCCGCCCTTGACGGCGTTGAGGTCGAGACGGTGGGTGACCACGAGCCACTCGTGGCGCACCTCGTTCTCGCCGCGGTTGACGCTGTAGTAGTAGTCGAGGGTCTCGGGTGTCTTGTCAAGTTCGATGTCCACGCGCCAGACGCGACCATCGCTGGTCTTCATCAAGTGTCGGGCCTCGACCTCACCGCGCTCGTTGAGCACGTTGAGGAGGATTTCCTCGCCGTAGATGGTCTGGTAATCAAGATTAAATTTGATTTTCATGAAAATTGTACTTTAATAGTTAGTTGTTTATTTTGTTGTAAAGATAATGAAAAAAGCCGATGTGTGATTTCACGCGTGCGAAACAAAATAATAATAATTAGTGCAAACGTTTGCATTATTGAGATGTAAAAAAGGTGCGGCAACCCGTTGTAATCGGGAATGCCGCACCTGAAGCGGTCAACGGTCAACCGTTAACGGTCAACTTTTCAAAATTACTGAGCGAGGATAGCCTCGAGCACGGCGTTGACATCGCCCACGTCGACGCTGGTGTCGCCGTTGACGTTGAATTTGGCCTCGTTGTTGCCGGCGAGGATGGCCTCGAGGATGGCGTTCACGTCGCCCACGTCGACCTTGTTGTCGCCGTTGACGTCGAACTTGTTGCCCTCGCCGGCCTTGGCGATGACGAAGGTGAGAGCATTCAAGTCAACCGTGAACTTGTAACTGCCGGCGGGAGCGCAGAAAGCGGTCTCGCCCTTGACGATGGCCAGTTCGCTGCCGAACTCGTCCTCGCCGATTACGTAGTCATTCTCGCTGTCCTTGACAGTGGCGGCGCCGTAGCGGTAGCCGCTGATACCCTCCCAAGCGTCGGCGAGTTTGCCGGTGAAACTGAAGTAACCGTTGCCGTCGCCGCAGTCATTGACGGTGACGTCCTTGGTGAACTTCTTGCCCTCGACCAGGGTCATCTTGCTGCCGATGTTGGAGGCCCAGTCGGCGTTGCTGTCAACGTGGCCGAGGATGTACAGTTCGGGATCAGGCTCGACGCCTTTCTCAAACTTGACGGTCATATTGGCCATATCGACGGTGATGTCGTAGTAGCCCGGGGTGAGTTCAAAACTCTTGTCGTTGCCCTTGACGATGGCGATCTCGGTGCCGATGTTGCTGTCGTCGATGACGTAGTTCTCGGCCTCGGTCTCGGCGCCCAGGCGCAGATCCTTAATCTGGTCCCAACCGCTCTGGTCGTCAAAGTCGGCGATGTTCTGGCTCAAGGTGAGCCAGCCCTTGCCCTCATACTCGTCGCGCACGACGATGGTGCCGGTGTAGATGTCACCGTTTTGGCTGAGTTGGATGCCCTCGCTGGGGAGGAAGCCGTTGGTGCCCTCGAGGTGACCGATCACCCACACGCCGTCAGCCTCCTTGGGCTCTGGACCGGGGTTGTCGCCGTCCACGGCGATGTTGAGCACACACGAGGTCTCGGTGACGTCCTTGACCGTGAGGATCAGGTTGCCGGTGAGCGGCATGGTCATGTTCTCGGTGTAACCGGCCTGGAGGGTGTTGTCACCCTCAACGAGAGCATCGGCGGTGCCGTACACGCCCATGTTGAACAGGCCCCAGTCGAGGTCGGCCTGCTCTGCCGTGGTGCCGGCCATCTTGAACTGGCCGCCGTGAGAGGTGACCTGAATGCTGTGGGTGCCGTCGTCGTTCTTCTCAAACATCATCGCGGGAGGCATCGCCCAGTCGCCGTAGTCGGCACCGGTGATGTAGAACGTGAGTTTGCTGGCGTCAAACGGCTCGGCCTCGCCCTTCTCGGTGATGGTGATCACGAGCATAGCGCTGCTGGTGTTGAACACGATGTGGAGGTCGCTAATCACAGAGAGGGTCACTGAGGGGCTGGCATCGCTGCCGGCGGTCAGACGTTGCGGCTTGCCGCTGGTGATAGCGAAACCACCACCGAAACGGTACTCCAGGATGGCCGCCCAATCGTCGGTCTTCTCGCCGGTGCTGAGTTGCGTGGTGAATGAGAACCACTTTTGGCCCGGATTGACATCGGTGAGGTCAAGGACATACTCGCTCTCGGAAGCGCCCTGATTCATCTTGACGCCGTCGTTGGTCACCCAGCCCTTGCCGAGGTCGCCGATGATCCAGCAGTCAGCGTTGGCGCTGAGGCTCACGAGAGCCGCCAGAGCCAACAAGAGGAAAGAAAAGTAATTTTTCTTCATAAACTGTTAGTTGTTAGTTAAGTTGGTTAATAAAAATGTATTTCAAATTCATTCTCCTCCTGAAAGAGGGGGTGGGGAGGAATTGATTGCATTAAGAGTTTATTTTACAACCTCCAAAATTACAGATTTATTCTTTTATAATGTGACTTGTGATTTCTAAAAACAGCGAGAAATTTGTGCAATCGTTTGCGGCGCGACTACGGAAAGCAGCCACAAGGTGGCTGCACACCGAACGGCGTGGCCTCAACGAACGCAGCCACAAGGTGGCTGCACACCGAACGGCGGAATTATGTGGTGCGCATTATGAATTGTGGATTAATTTGAGTAATTTTGTGGCGCGGTTGGTCGACGAAATGGCGGCGTTGGTCGACCGCTGTGGCCCGAATGTCGATTGCGGCCGGTTGGCACTTAAACTCAATGGTGTTGCAATCGTCTAATCAACAAACGAATAGCAATTACGCATTATGAATTATGCATTATGAATTAAGAATTAATTTAACGATATAACGATTATGAAAACGACAGTACGCAACATGATGATGTGCCTGGCGATGATCGCGGCACTGATGCTCACGGCGTTGAGCGTTGACGCGCAGTCGCGCGATCGTAGGCGCCCCAGTGTGAGCAACACCGGCGGCAGTTCAAGCAGCAGTTCCGGCAGCCGCTCGACAAGCGGTTCGAGCGGTAACCGTCCGAGCGTGGACCGTCCGCGCTCGAGCGACCGTCCGAGCGTTGACCGCTCGTCTCGCGGCAGTGACCGCTCGGGCTCGATGAGCAGCGGTCGTAGCCGTGGCGGCTCCCGTCCCGAGAGCGGCGGCGGCTCGACCACGCGCCCTGACGGCGGCAGCAACGGCGGCCATAGCGGCGGCGGCTCGACCACGCGCCCCGATGGCGGCACCCACGGCGGCCATAGCGGCGGCGGCTCTACCACGCGCCCTGACAGCGGCAGCCACGGCGGCCACGGCGGCGGCTCGACCACGCGCCCCGATGGCGGCAGTCACGGCGGCCACAGTGGCCACAGTGGTGGCGGCTCTACCACGCGCCCTGACGGCGGCAGCCACGGCGGCGGCCATAGCGGCAGCGGTTACAGCGGCGGCGGCAGTCATCGTCCGAGCGACCGCGGCAGTTACCGTCCCGGCGACAGCCGTCCCCACGGCAGTTACCGTCCCGGCGACCATGGCGGCAGCCATCGTCCCGGCGGCTACGACCATCGCCCAACGCCGCGCGGCCATTACGGCGGCTACTACCACCACGGCGGTCCGCGTCACGACTGGTCGCGCCCCGCGCCTCCTCCCCACCGTGCCTATCGTCCTGTGCATCACCGCTGGTATCGCCCTGTGATACCTCACGGCTACCGTCCCTACCACCGCGCTCCGGTCATCGACCGTATCTTGGGCATCACCTTCGGCACGCTCTACAGCGTCTCGCTCGACTATCTCTACAATGGCGGCTATGTGATTGACGGCTATGACACCGGTATTGTCTATCTGCGCGATGTGACGATGGTGGGCACACTGTGGCCCGACGCGATGCTCAACTACGACACCGCCGGCCGACTGGTGAACTCGCAGTTCTTCTACAGCACGGCCTATCTGGACCACACCCGTTTCAACCGCGTCTACAGCGACCTGTGCGCGGTCTACGGCACTCCCATCGAGGTGAACCGCGGCATGGTGGGCGCCGAGGCGACCTGGTTCGGCGGCAATTCCACCGGCTATGTGACGCTGACGCTCACGGCCGACGCCGGCCGCTACTACACGACGCTGTCGATCGGCATGTAGCACGTAGCACGTAGCATGTAGCACGTAGCACGTAGCATGTAGGGCCTGGGCTGTCGCCCCCTGTCGGGGGCTCTTGGCCAGGCCCTACGTGCTATATGCTACGTGCTACATGCTATTTCGTGAGGATGTACTCGAGGATGGCGTTGACGTCGCCCACGTCCACGCCGGTGTCGCCGTTGACGTTGAACTTGTCGTCCTTGCTGCCGGCGAGGATGGCCGCCAGCACGGCGTTCACGTCGCCCACATCGACCGTGTCGTCATTGTTGACGTCAAACTTGTTCGGGTTGTAGTCCGGGTCCTCGAGGTCACCCACCTTGTTGTAGAAGTCCTTCCACTGGTCGGCGGTCTGATATTTAGCCAGGCAACTGGGCTTGACGTGCAGTTGGCACGTCTGCTTGTTGACGAGGTAGAACACGGTGGCGCCGAGGGTGACATCCTCGCTGCGCGGCCACGACGTGATTTGCTGCAGGGAACTCGAGCCGAAAGCCATCTCGCCGATATTGGTCACCGACTGCGGAATCTCCAACTCGGTCAGTCCGCCGCCCATAAACGCCCATTTGCCGACGGTTGTCACGCCGTCGCGGATATTGAACTGCTTGAGCGCGGTGCAGGTCTGGAAGGTGTAGTCGGGGATATATGTCAGGCGCGAATTGTCGGTGACAGAGGCGAGCGCAGTACAGTTGGAGAACACACCGGTGCCCATCGACGTCAATGACGCCGGCAGGGTGACGGACTTGAGCGCCACATCGTGGTTGAACGCGTCGTTGCCGAGTGTTTTCAACTCAGAGCCGAGCGTCACCGTCGTCAAGTTGCCGCAATAGGCGAAGGCGCTCTCGCTGATGGTCTGGACCGAGGCGGTATTGAGCGAGCGCAGTCCGCTTCCCTCAAAGCCATGCGCGCCAATGGTCTTGATGGTTCCGGGCAGCGATATCGACGTTAAATTTGAGAAATTATGGCACAGGTAGGCCGGCACCTTGTTCACGCTGCCGCCGAAGGTCACCGTGTTGATGGAATTGGCGGCAGCGGCAAACGGTGACGCGCTGAAGTCGCTGTGACTGGTCGCGTTCCAGTTCAGCGTCTTGATGTTGCTGCAGCCGTAAAACGCGCTGCCGGCTAACGAGGTTACGGCAGAGCCGATGGTCACCGTGGAGAGTTTGCTGCAGGTGCTGAAGGCGTATGTGCCGATGGTCTGCACGGTGTAGGGGATTGTCAGCGATGTGATGCCCATGCGGTAGAAGGCGTCATGGCCGATGGTCTTGAGCGATGAGGGCAGGCTCAATGAGGTCACGTTGGTGAACTCGTAGCCCAGATAGGCAGGAATGTCCACAACGTATGGGCCGAAGGTCAGCGTCTTGATTTGAGACCTCAATTTATAGAACGGCGACCGTGGAGAGTTCGTGAAGTCGGTGAAAGTTCTCGGTCCCCACTCGATGCTCTCAAGCGCGGTGCCGACGAAGGCGCTCTCGCCGATTGTTCTGACGCTGCGTCCCACCGCGACGCTCTTGAGGCTCGAGGCATTGTGGAACGCGTAGTCGCCAATACTCTCGAGAAAGTCGGCGGTCAGATTGGCCGCGGTTAAATTGGTGTAAGAGTAGAATGCCCATGGCGCCACCTCGCGGCAATAATACATGGCGTTGTTGCCGAAGGAGGAATTTGAGTACTTGAGCGCCGCGTCGCCATCGGTGAGCTTGATTGTGTTTGCTCCGCTCCAGCCGGTGAGCGCCATCTTGCCGTTGGTGGTCGATGTGCCCTCGCTTGTGACGACAAAACTCGCGTTGCCCAGTTTGAAGTCATAACTGTTAGGGGTGTCGTTGAGAACAAACATGCTGTTGAGCGTCGCGTTGTTCTCGGCACGCGCGCGGGCCTCGCGGGTGGGGAGATTCAGGGTGACGGAGCGCCCGCTCGGCATGATGTCGGTGCCGATTGTGGCATTGTTGGGATATAGTGTCGACCAATAGACAGACGAGGCCGCCGTGCCGTAGAACGCGTACTCATTGATTCTCGTCACTGAACTCGGGATGCGGATTGTTGAGAGGGTGGAGCAGTCCATAAAAGCGCGGTTGTAGATTGCCTTGACTCCATAATTGATGACGAGCGAACTGAAACCGGTCAAGTTGGCAAACGCGCTGGAGCCGATGGTCACGTTCTTGTAACTGCCTCCAACGTAGGCATATCCGGGGATGTTGAGCGTCGTCGGCATATTGTATTTTGTCGCCACGGTGGGTCCCACCAGCGTTGCGTTGTTATCGTACAGGAAGTTGCCCACCACGTTGTAACTCGAACTGTTGGCCTCGTTGCTGATCACAAACTCTTTGCTATAGTTTGACGAGGAAGACAACATTGTCACCGAGCCTCCATAGGTGGGTGCCTTGACCGACACGCCGCTCGCGGCAGAGATTGTGCCCACGTTGCGCGCGTGAGCGTAACTGCTGCTGCCGGTGGGCTGGATTTTGACAAGTATGCCGCAGGTGATGCCTCTGGAGGTGGTGCTGTTGTTGTCGGGAGTGAACTGCACGCTCTTCAGGTCGCAGAAGGCTCCGCGCTTGGCGTTGATGTTGATGTTGCCCGAGCGCAGCATGACGTGCTCGTTATTGCTGCCGGCAATGCCCTCGCCGCCGGTCGAGGTCAGGTTGACGTTGCCTTTGCCTTGAATGACGAGCGTCGTGCTGCTGTCATGGGTTATCCAGATGGCATCATCGCCTGAACTGGTACACCTGATGTTGCACGAGTTGGTGCCGTTCACCTGGAGGTAGGTTGTGCGCTCCAGTTTGAACGTCGAGCAGCCGCTGCACGAGAAGTCACTCGTGCCGTCGATCACAATGGTCAACCCATCGCAAGAGCGGTTGTGGATGGCGCGGTCGTTGCTGCCGCTGCGCGAGATGGAGACCCAGGAGAGTGTCAGGACCTTGGTGGTGGGGTCATACGTCACCTTGCCGCCCGCGGTCTTGATGTCGCCGCCGGTGATGTTGCTGTAGTTGCTGCTGGTGACCTCCACGCCACCAACGTTGATGCCGTAGTTGGTGGCGGCCGTCGCACCCAGTGCTCCGAGTATCGCGACGCAAATCAAAAGTAATTGTTTTTTCATAATGTCAGTGTTTTAATAAGGCCACACCGTGGCGTTGGAAATCTTTCAAAATCTTTTAATTATGCAACTCGATATTTCTCTCGAAAATTTCCGAAAATTTCCGAAAAATATAATATCAATACTTCGGTAAAAAATGATAAAGTGCTATAAAAAATGTTTTGCGTCTATTTTCGTCTATAACGACGTCCTATTTTCGTCAATTTTTTTTACTTTAGACGTGAATAGACGCTAACCCAAAAAAAATTACCAGACTATTGGGTGAGGATGTCCTCGAGGATGGCGTTGACGTCGCCCACGTCGACGTTGTTGTCGTCGTTGACATCGTAGATCGCCGACTTGTCGTTGTTGAGGATGGCCTCGAGCACCGCGTTGACGTCGCCCACGTCGACGTGGAGGTCGTGGTTCACGTCAAACTTGCTGTATTCCGGCTCTCCCAGGTCGTTGATGATGTTGTAGAAGTCCTTCCACGTGTCGGCGTTCTCGTAAGACGACAGACTGTTCCAGGGCACATGCAACTCACACGTCTGCTTGTTCACACCGTTGAACACACCGGCCCCGGTCGTCGGCGGACGCCAGTTCCACGAGTCGATGCGTTGCAGGTTTTCGCAGTTCAAGGCATAGTCATTGATTTTATTAATTTTTTCATGCAGTGTCAACGTCTTTAACGCTTTCATACCATAACATAGATGAGCCGGGATGCTCGTGACGTTTTCCCCGAAGGTGAACGTGGTGATGCCCCCGCTGACGTCGGAGAACGGTGATGATGTTCCGCTCAAGTAGGGATTGGTGGCATTCCAGTTGATGGTTTTCAGCGCAGTGCAACCCTTGAACACTTCGTTGCCGATCCACGTCAGGCCTGTGCCGGTAGTGAAGGTCTCGAGGGCGGAGCAGTTGCTGAAGACGCCGTCACGGATTCTCGACAGTTTGTCGGGGAGGGTCACCGAGCGCAGGCTGGTACAGTAACTGAATGCCGACTCGCCCAGAGTCTTCAGTTGTGTGCCGAGGTTCACAGATGTCAACAGTTGGCATGTCGAGAAGGCGTATTTGTCGATCTCGGTGACTGTGTTGGGGATGGTCACCGTGGTCATGGTGGTTGAAGAGAACACACCCTCGGCGATTGTCGTCAGACCAGTCCCGATGGTCAGCGATGTCAATGGACAGCCGTTGAAGGCGTAAGTGCCGACACTCGTCACCGTGTTGGGGATGGTGAGCGCGGTCAGTCCAGCGTAAGCGAACGCTCTGTCGCCGATACTGGTCACAGAGTTCGGAATCGAGATTGATTTGACGTAATGGTTGCCCCAGCACAGGTAGGCAGGAATGTGCCTCACCTTGCTGCCGAAGGTCAATGACGATAGAGTGTTCCGGGCGGAATAGAATGGCGATGGACTGGATGTGGTGAAGCCGGAGTACCACACGGCATTCCACACTCCCGTCTGGATTGCCGAGCAGTTGTAGAACGCCTCGCTGCCAATCGTTGTCACACCCTCGCCGATGGTGAGCGACTTCACCGCGTTGGCACCCGAGAATGCCTCATCGCCGATGGTGGTGATGGTCGATTGTGACAGGTTGATGCCGGTGATGGTTTTGTTGTTCTTGAACGCCATCGGCGCCACGCTCGTGCAGTCATAGGTGCCTCCATTGCCTCCCACGCTCGCACTGTGGGTGTACTGGCCGTTGGTGCTGGTGACCGAGACGGCGGCACCGTCGAAGCCCGTGAGCGCCATCTCGCCGTTCTTGCTGCCCGTGTCGGCGGTCTTGGTGACCACATAGCGCGCGCTGCCCACGGCGAAGTCGTAGCAGTAAGTGCTGTTCACTGACAGGTTATGGTAGGTGGCGGCAGCGGTGGACGATGCCTTCTCGCGTGCGGCGATGGTGGGTAGGAAGACGTTGGCTCGGTATGAGTGGTTGGTAGCAAACGATGACGTGTCCATGCTTACCTTGTCAGGCGCGAGGTTGGACCAGAACACGCTGTTCAAGTCGGTGAAAGCAAATATGAGATGCCCCATGGTGTGAACCGAACCGGGTATATATATCGTTCTGAATAAATCGCAGTAGATGAACGCGTTGTCGCCGATGGCGCGCACGCCATACTGCAGGTGGGCAATCTGCAACCAGGACATGTTGCGGAAGGCCGCGACGCCAATTGACACCGGACGGTAGGCCCCGCTCAATATGACGTATCCCGGCACTGTGATTTCGGTCGGGTAACTGTAGGCGTAGGACAGCGTGGGTCCCGCCAACTGCGCCACGCTCTCGCCGTTGAGGGTGACCGGCGTCTTGTTATACAGGAAGTTGCCGATGCGGGTGACGGTTGCCGCCTCGGTCTCGTCGGAGATGATGAACGTCAAGTTGTAGTTGGAAGATGTGGAAAGCATCGTCACCGAGCCGTTGAAAGTCGGGGCCTTGACGGTCACGTTGCCGGAGGCGCTGATTGAGCCCACGTTGCGCGCGTGTGCGTAACTGCTGCTGCCGGTGGGCTGGATTTTGACCATCAGGTGGGTGGTGATGCCACGAGCGGTTCCTCCCAGTGCCGCGTCGGGAGTGAACTGGACGCTCTTCAGGTCGCAGAAAGCGCCGCGGTTGGCGTCAATGTAGAGTTGACGCGCGCTAATCACCACTTTCTCTTTGTCTTTGCTGCTGCCGGCGATGCCCTCGCCCTTGGTCGAGGTCAGGTAGATGTTGCCGCCGCCGGTGACTGTGAGCGTTGTGTTGGCGTCGCGTGTCACCCAGATGGCGTCGTCGCCCGAACTTGTGCATTTGATCGAGCAAGTGTTGCCTTCGGGCACGACAAGAGTGGTGCTGCGCTCGAGTTTGAACGTCGAGCAGCCGCTGCCGGTGAACTCACACGAACCCAGGATTTTGATTGTCAGGTTGTCACACCCGCGGTTGTGCACCGCGCGGTCGTTGCTGCCCCCGCGTTCAATCTTGACGTCTTTCAGCGTGAGCGTGTTGGTGCTCGAACTGTAGGACACGTAGCCGCTTGTGTTTTTAAACTTGATGTCGCCGCCGGTGACGCTGCTGGCGTTGCTGCTTGTCACCTCCACGCCACCCACGTTGATGTTGTAGTTGGTCGCCGCCATCGCCGCCGTCGCGAGCAGAGCGCTGACTGTCAATAAAATATACCTGATAATTCTCATAGTAGTTGAATTAAGTAGTACAGACGTACAAAAATACGTAAAAATTTCAACATAAGGCGAATATTTCTGTTAAATAATGTAAACGCGCAATGTGGTGCCAAATAAAAAACAAAGAAACCGGAAATAGTTTGGCGGTGATACATTGCGGTTCGGACTTTTTTAGTAAATTTGCAGCATCATTCAACGATAAAACCTTTACTATGAAACCTGACAGCGAACTGTTTGAGATTATCGGGCGCGAGGAGCGCCGCCAGCGCGTGGGCATCGAGTTGATTGCCAGCGAGAACTTTGTGAGTGAGCAGGTGATGCGCGCTATGGGCAGTTGCCTGACCAACAAGTATGCCGAGGGCTATCCCGGCCACCGCTACTACGGCGGTTGCCAACACGTCGACGAGGCCGAGACGCTTGCCATCGAGCGTGTGAAGAAGATTTTCGGCGCCGAGTGGGCCAACGTGCAGCCTCATAGCGGCGCGCAGGCCAATATGGCCGTGTTTATGGCTTGCCTGAATCCGGGCGACACGTTTATGGGCCTGAACCTGGCTCACGGCGGTCACTTGAGCCACGGTAGCCCCGTGAACTTCTCGGGCATCATCTACCGTCAGGTGGAGTATAACGTGCGTGCCGAGGACGGCCTGGTGGACTACGACATGATGGAGGCTGTGGCCAAGCGCGAGAAGCCGCGGCTGATTGTGGGCGGCGCGAGCGCCTACAGCCGCGAGTGGGACTACGCCCGCATGCGTGCTATCGCCGACGAGGTGGGAGCCATCCTGATGATTGATATGGCTCATCCGGCCGGCCTGATTGCCGCCGGCCTGCTCGAGAACCCGCTGCGCTATGCCCACATCGTGACCAGCACTACCCACAAGACGCTGCGCGGTCCGCGCGGCGGTATCATCCTGCTTGGCAAGGACTTCGAGAACCCGTGGGGCAAGACGACCAAGAAGGGCGTGACGCGCATGATGAGTTCGCTGCTCGACAGCGCGGTGTTTCCGGGTGTGCAGGGCGGTCCGTTGGAGCACGTTATCGCGGCCAAGGCGGTTGCCTTTGGCGAGGTGCTGCAGCCCGAGTGGAAAGAGTATGCGCTGCAGGTGCGCGCCAACGCCCGCGCGTTGGCGGCGGCACTGATAGAGCGTGGCTACAAGATTTGCAGCGGCGGCACCGACAACCACTGCATCCTGGTTGACTTGCGGCAGAACCTGCCCGAACTGACCGGCAAGGTGGCCGAGGCGGCGCTTGTGGCGGCCGACATCACGGCCAACAAGAATATGGTGCCCTTTGATGACCGCAGCGCGTTCCAGACGAGCGGCTTGAGGCTCGGTACGCCGGCAATCACCACCCGTGGGTTGAAAGAGGACGCGATGCCCGAGATTGCCGCGCTGATTGATCGCGTGCTACACGCGCCCGAGGACGAGGCGGTGATTGCGGCCGTGCGTGGCGAGGTGAACGCGATGATGGCCGAGCGGCCGATGTTCGCCTGGTGAATTGCAAAACGGCGAAGCCGCTTTGCACACCACTCTTTATAATGGATTAACACTTGGAGGGGACGTCCCCTTCAAGTGTTATTTGCCATAGGCCGAGCCGAGGATGGTCCAGGTGCCGATGAGGATGAGCAGGGAATAGGAGTTGAGTTTGTTGGTGCGTTCGCTGTACTTTTGGGCGAGAGCCGGGAAGCCGTCGCGATAGTAAGAGTCGACCTTGTAACTGCAATAGAGGCTGTAGATTGCTGTTGGCAGCGAGAAGACCGAGCAGCAAACTAATGAGGCGAACAGCATTGTGAAGCAGGCCTTGCGGTAGTTGTCGGGCTGGGTGTTGCCGAATGGTTGTCGCGGCTGCGGTTGCTGTTGCCATTGGTTCGGCTGCGGCTGCTGTTGCCATTGCCATTGTTGTGGTTGCGGCTGTGGCTGCGGCTGTGGTTGCCGTTGTCGCCGCTGCCGCTGCTTGGGTTGCGGCTGCGGTTGCTGTTGCTGCGGTTGTGGCTGTGAGCGGACGATGACAAGGCCGTTGCGGTGGGCCGCGGCATTGATGAGGCTTTGGGCACGGCCGGCGTCGATGCCTGCCGCGCGACATTCGTCAAGGAGGATATCGTTTTGCTCGGCGAGGATTACTTTGTTGGCGCTGAGGGCGAGTCGGCTGATTTTCTCATCAACGCCGGCGAAACGCTGTTGCAGTAGTGACTTGTCGTATCGCTGTCGCTGCGCCGGGTCGAGCAACATGGTGCCGCAGAAGCCCAGCAGGTCGACCATGGCGACCTTGCGGTCGTTGTTGGCTCGCGGTGACCACTCGGTGTAGAGCCGCTGATGGGCGGCGCGGATGGTGGCGTCACTTGCGCTGTCGTTCACGCCGAGCAGGTCGTAGAGGTCGCGGTGTCCGACGGTTGCCAGATGGCCGGTGATGCGTGTCCACAAGGCGTTGTCGAGCGGTTGGACGTTGTCGTCGGCGGGTGATGTGGGCTCTGACGGTGCGGAGCCCTGCTTGACGCCGAGGATGGTGAGGATATCGACGTCCGAGAGCATGTCGTACTTCTCGTCGAGGTCGTGGAGCACCTTCGGGTCGATGGTTCCGCCGGGGGCGTAGAAAGCGCCGTCGCGTTTCACCTCGTTGGCTTGTCGGGTGCGCTCGGCCTGCATCATTGTGGCGTAGGCGCGGGCATGGGTGGCGAGCAGGGTGTTGCCCTGTCCGCTCTTGATGGCGTTGTCAACGCGTTTGAAGTCGGCGAGTTCGGCCTTCTGGTTGGCGGTGAGGTAGTTGATGCGACGATTGAGGTCGCGCACCCGTGCTGTGACGGCTGTGGCGACCTGCGCGGCGTCATATCCCTTGATGGGGTTGATGCCGAGAGCCATGAAGACGTTGAAACTGTTATTGTTGTCGGCGGCAGGCATAACGAGTGTTTACAACCCTTGTGTGTATGTGTCGATGTATCGCTCGATGGCGGGCGACATGATTTGTCCATAGTAGCCGCCAATTCCGAGGCCGAGCAGCATGAGTATGGCAGTGATGATGGCCATGAGGCGCGCGGTGCCGCTATAGGATAGCGCGTCGTTGTACGCGCCATATTTGATGGCTGTCTCCGTCTTATTACTATACACAACGCCAATGATAGCCGTGATGATAGCGAAGATGTTGCCGCAACAGCAACAGAAGATGTTGAAAAGCAAGAGCGTCATATTGAGGCTCTTGTAGTCGTTAGGTGGCGTTGCGCCGAAGCCCATCGGCTGCTGCTGTTGCTGGAACGGCTGTGGCTGTTGAGGCTGATAGTATTGCTGTTGCTGCGGCTGGTAATATTGTTGTTGCGGCTGGTTGTACTGTTGCTGCTGTTGCTGGAACGGCTGTGGCTGCGGCTGTTGCGGCTGGTAGTACTGCTGCTGCCGGGCGTTGATGATGGCCATCACTTCGGGCACGTCCATGGCACGTTGCCACTCAGGCATGCCTTTAGCCCAGACGAGCGAGTTGACGGTGAGACCATGCTGCAGAAGTTCCTGCGGCTCAAAAGGTCCGGCAGGCTTGCCGTTCTCGGAGATGAAGTATTGCATGGCTATGAAATTGAAAGGTTGTATCAATAAATTAATCTCACGTGAAATCCGTTAAATAAATCGTAAAACTTCGTAAACATGTTTACGAAGTTTTACATGAGATTTACGAGATTTTACGCGAATTTGCCAACGATTGCTTCGCGAATTTGTTCCATCTGCTCCGGCGGCAACTGCCGCTTGTGGGCGAAGTCCATATCGCCCTCCTTGTTGAGTGGCACGAGGTGGATGTGGGCATGGGGCACCTCGAGGCCGATGACGGCGATGCCGATGCGCTTGCAAGGCACGGCTTGCTCGAGGGCTGCTGCGACACGTCGGGCAAAGGCCCAGAGGCCGGCGTACTCGTCGGGGGTGAGGTCAAAGATGTAACTCACCTCGCGCTTGGGGATGACCAAGGTGTGGCCAGGGGCGACAGGATTGATGTCGAGAAAGGCGTAGTAGTTGTCGTCCTCGGCGACTTTGTAACTGGGGATTTCGCCGGCCACGATTTTACTGAATATCGTCATTGCTGTATCTTTTTTGAACATGAGTTTCGCGTCTATTTTCGTCTATAACAACGTCTATTTTAGTCAATTCTTTTACTTTTGACGTGAATAGACGTTGTCATAGACGTGAATTGACGCTAACCTCTAAAAAATGCTTAATCGAGAGGAGATTAGACGGCGATGTCGAGGATTTCGAACTTCATCACACCTGCCGGAACTTTGACATCGACCACGTCGCCGACCTTGTGGCCGAGCAGACCTTTGGCGATTGGCGTGGTGATTGAAATCTTGCCCTCTCGCAGGTTGGACTCGGTTTCTGTGACGAGCGTGTAGGTCATCTGTGCGCCGTTACCCACGTTCTTGATGGTGACGCGTGTGAGGAGTTGGACCTCGTCGGTGTTGACCTTGCTCTCGTCGATGATGCGTGCGCCGGCCACGATTGCGCGCAACTGCGCAATCTTGGCCTCGAGCAGTCCCTGGCGCTCCTTTGCTGCATCATACTCGGCGTTCTCGCTCAAGTCGCCCTTGTCGCGAGCCTCCGATATGGCGCGTATTACGTCCGGTCGCTCAACGTTTTCCAGATGGGCCAGTTCTTCCATCTTCTTGTTGTAGCCCTCCTGGGTCATGTAGATAATAGCCATGGTAGTATTGCTGTTAGAAAGTTAGTAATCGTGTTGAGAAAATATCAAAAAATTGAAGAACCCCATCGTGATAGACGTGGGATCCCCCGTGTTGTTGTAATTGAAATGCGATGCAAAATTACGTCGTTTTTTTTTAATGGCAAAACTGCACTACCAAAGAAGGTAAGCTTTTTCAAAAAAATTAACGCTTATGAATTAAGATGTAATATATCTGTAATAAATATTCACACCGATAAGAAATATTTTGTGGAATGGTGCCAAATTGTTAACTTTGCAGAGTTAAATTCAAAAAAATGTAAGATAAATGTCACGAATGCCATTAATGCGCTTGACAGGCGTGTTGCTCGCCGCTTTGTTAATATTCGGGGTGTTGTCGATATTTTGGCATGACGGAGTGCCTCTATGGGGTGATGCGTCATTGAAGACATGTGGCCTGGGCCGCTTGTTTGCGATAGATTCCCCGTCAGACACAACCGCCATCGTCCCGGTCGCTGCCGTTGATAGTGCGGCCGCCACGCCTGCCGTTCCCGTAGTGGCCCGGCCCGCTGAGCCCGACACGACAGCGAAGACAATCCTGTTTGTTGGCGACTCGATGCTCGACGGGTTGCAGCCGCGCATGGCGGCCTACGCCGAGCATAACGGTCACAAACTATACGGCGTGCGCTGGTACAGCAGCACGACGCAGGTGTGGGGCTCGAGCCAACGGTTGGCAGGATTTATCAAGCAGTATAAGCCCGACTATGTGATTGTTTGCCTGGGAGCGAACGAACTATTTGTCAAGGATATTAAGGAGAAGCGTCAGCGGTATCTTGATGAGATGGTGCGTCAGATTGGCTCGCTGCCTTTTGTGTGGATTGGCCCGCCTAACTGGAAACCCGACACCGGCATCAACGAGATGATAGAGTCAACGCTGCCGCGCGGGACGTTCTACTTGAGCAAGAACGACAAGTTTGTGCGCGGCAAGGACGGCGCGCATCCCACGCGTGAGAGCGCGGCGCAGTGGTGTGACCGCGTGTGCCGTTGGATTGTGGCCGAGAGTGCCCATCCCATCAGGCTCGATGTGCCCAAGAAGAAGTATGCCAACAGCACCAAGACCGACATCTTGCAGCCCAACGAGAAGTAAAGATTATGGATTTTGAATTTATAACACCCGGGCAGCCGCTGATGATGTCGAGCGGCACGTTCTGGCTGGTGATGATAGTTTTCCTGCCGGTGCTGGCGCTGACGGGTGGCCGGAGGCGGCTGATGACGGTGTGGGTGACGGCGGTGAGTGTGCTGATGGCCATCAAGGGCAGCGGCGCGCTGGCGATGCTGATGCTGCTCACGGCGGCGATGGACTGGATGACGGCTCATGCGATGTCGAAGACCGACGACCCGGTCCGCAAGCGAGTGATGTTGTGGACGAGTATCGCGTGCTCGGCGGGCTTGCTGGCTTACTTCAAATACGCTAACTTCGCTTTGGCGACATGGCACGACATTGTGGGCGGCAATTTCTCGCCGCTGGACTTGGTGTTGCCGGTGGGCATCTCGTTCTACACGTTCCGCACCATAAGTTATGTGGTGGACGTGTACAAGGGCAAGATGCGGCCTGTTGACAGTCTGCTGGACTATGTGTTTTACCTGACGTTCTTCCCGTGTATGGTCGCCGGCCCGATTGTGAGGGCACGCGACTTCATGCCGCAGTTGGAGCAATGGCGTCCGGCCGTGGAGCGCGACGTGTGGGACGGCGTGTGGCAGTTCCTCGTGGGCTTGGTGAAGAAGGCTGTCGTGGCCGATTATATAGCGCAATACACGGCGATTGTTTACGGCAACACAACAGGCTATAGCGGTGTGGAACTGCTGGTGGCCGTGGTGGGCTATGCGGTGCAAATCTATATGGACTTCTCGGGCTATAGCGATATGGCTATCGGCTTGGGGCGCGTGATGGGGTTTGACCTGGGCGTGAACTTCGATTTGCCTTACCGGTCAAGGAATGTGACCGAGTTCTGGCGCCGGTGGCACATCTCGTTGTCGTTTTGGCTGCGTGACTATATCTACATTTCCTTAGGCGGCAACCGCAAGGGCAAGGCGCGCCAGCACTTGAACCTGCTGGCGACGATGCTCGTGGGCGGACTGTGGCACGGCGCGAACTGGAACTTTGTGCTCTGGGGAGCGGGTCACGGCGTGGCTTTGTGTATCCACAAACTGCTGATGCCCAGGCTCAAGGCGATTGAAGACACGCGATGGGTGACCGTGGCGAGTGTGGTGGCGACGTGTGTTGTGGTGGCGGTGCTGTGGGTGCCGTTTGCCACGGCCGATATGGCCACTGCCGGTGACGTGCTGGGCGGCGTGTTCAGTCGTTGGGACTGGGCCTATATTCCTGTGATGGCGAGTGTGAGGCCGCTATTGCTGACGGTGATTGTGCTTGCCATCGCGAGTCACTATATGCCGGTGAGGTGGCTGGAAGCGGCCAAGCAGTGGTTTGTCGCGACCCGGTGGTGGTGGCGTCTGGCCGTGATTGTGGCAGTGGTGCAACTGGTGTTGCAGTTTGCCGGCGAGGACGTGCAACCGTTCCTTTACGCAAGTTTCTGATAAATGGGAGCAATAAGAGCAATATGAGATATATGATTAACAGTCAACAGTCAACGGTCAACCTTTCATAAATAAGATGGCGGCGAGTTTGATACAGATTGAGGGGGTGGCGCGGCGTTATGGAGCCGATGTGCTGTTTGAGGATTTGAGCCTGGGCATCGCCGAGGGCGACAAGATTGGGCTTATCGCGAAAAACGGCACCGGCAAGAGTTCGCTGCTCGACATCATGGCCGGCGTTGAGCCGCCGGACGATGGCTCGGTGGTGAGGCGTGGTGACCTGCGTGTGGGTTATCTGCCGCAGTCGCCGCGCTTCGAGGAGTCGCTGACGGTGCTTGAGGCGTCCACCGGTGGTGACAAGGCGCCTGAGCAGGCGTGCCGTGAGTTCTTGACGCGCCTTAAGATTACCGACCTGTCGCAGCCTGTCGGACAACTGAGCGGTGGCCAGGTGAAGCGTGTGGCGCTGGCGGGCATTCTGGCTCGCGAGCCGCAAGTGCTGATACTCGATGAGCCGACCAACCATCTTGACATCGACATTATCGAGTGGATGGAGGGGTGGCTCAAGCGGCCGTCACTCACGCTGCTGATGGTGACTCACGACCGCTACTTCCTCGACAACGTGTGCAACCGCATTGTGGAACTGGACCAGCGGCGTCTGTATGCTTACGAGGGCAACTATGCCCGATACCTTGAGCGGCGCGCCGAGCGGCTTGAGGCCGAGAGTGTGGCGGTGGAGCGTGCGCGCAACCTGTTGCGCACCGAACTGGAGTGGATGCGTCGCCAGCCGCAGGCGCGTGCCCACAAGGCGCAGTACCGCATTGACGCGTTCTATGACCTGCAGGAGCGTGCAAACGTTCGCCGCGAGGGTGACGAGGACGTGCGGCTCGAGGTGGGCAAGGCGGCTTATCTGGGCAACAAGATATTCACGGCCCACGACGTGTGCTTCTCTTATGGCGACAAGGTGATTGTCAACCACTTGAATTACACGTTTGCACGCTATGAGAAACTGGGCATTGTGGGCGACAACGGCGTGGGCAAGACAACGCTGCTGCGGCTGTTGCTTGGCGAACTGCAACCCACCGCCGGCCGGTTTGAGGTGGGGCAGACGGTGCGTTGGGGCTATTACAGCCAGCAGGGAATGGAGTTCAAACCCGGCAAACGGGTGATTGACGCGGTGCGCGACGTGGCCGAGGAGGTGTACTTTGATGAGAAGACCCACTACACGGCCTCGCAGTTACTGAATCTGTTCCTCTTTGACGCACGCGACCAACAGAAGTTTATCGAGACGCTGAGCGGCGGCGAGCGTCGGCGGCTGTGCCTGGCGGTGACGCTGATGGGCAAGCCCAACTTTCTGGTGCTTGACGAGCCGACCAACGATTTGGATATTCAGACGCTTGAGGTGCTCGAGCAATATCTGGCCTCGTTCAAGGGGTGTGTGATTATCGTGAGTCACGACCGCTTTTTTATGGATCGCACGGTGGACCACACATTTGTGATGCTGGGCGATGGCGTGATAAAGGATTTCCCGGGCAACTACAGCGAGTATCGCGCCTGGCAGCGGGCCCATCCTGTAGGGCCTGGCCTTGGCCTGGCCGATTCCCGCGCGGCCGCGCCCCGGCAGCGTTACCGCGCCGAGCAGCCACGCCGGCTCACCTACAAGGAGAAGCGGGAGTTGGAGACGCTGACGGCCGAGATTGAGGCTCTCACCGCCGAGAAGGAGAGCCTTGACGCGCGCTTTGCCTCAGGCGAGCCGCTGTCCGACGCCGACGCGCTGGCGCGCCGTTACGCCGAACTGCAGACCCTGCTCGACGAGAAAGAGACCCGCTGGCTCGAACTCAGCGACATCGAAGGGTGACCGCGAGGGTGTTTCCATTCCTCTCGTCTATTTCCGTCTATTTTCGTCTATTATTCTCACGTATAATTCGTAAAATCGTTCACGTAAATTTTTCGTAAATTTTCGTAAATATTATATTTTCTGTTGTTTATGATTAATTTACGTGAATTTACGAAAATTTACGAGAAATATACCAAAAGATATAGATAGACGTAAATAGACGTAAATAGACGAGAGGTTAGGGATTGCTCAGGGCCAGGATTCTTTCCAGGATGGCGTTGACGTCGCCCACGTCGACCGCACCGTCGCCGTTCACGTCAAGCGTCAGCGTCGTGCCGCCCGTGGCGAGGATGTCGTCGAGCACGGTGTTCACGTCGCCCACGTCAACCGCCCCGTCGTGGTTCACGTCGGGGAATGCCGGATCCAGTTTGTCCACGACATTGGCGATGATATTGGTGAAATTTTTCCAATAAGTCGCTGCGTGGTAGGCCTCGGCATACTGCTCCCTGACGTGTAACTTCGCTCCGCTGTAGTGGGCGTTGGAGAATGTTATGGATTTAATTTGTGCGGGCTCTCCCTTGGCGACAATCTCGGTGAGGTTGTCGCAGTAGTTGAACGCGTTGGTGCCGATGGTCAGCACCGTGGCGGGGATGGTGAGCGAGGCCATGCTGCACCCGCTGAACGCAGAATACTTCACACTTTCCACCGTTGGCGGGATCTCCAGGTCGGTCACTTTCTCGCCATTGAGGTACAGGTGGCGGGCATTGAGCAGGGGGTTGCTGGTGGAGGAAGCGAAGTCAATGCCGCACCACGCCTCGAGGTCGCTGATGTTGACACGTGTCAAGCCCGTGCAGACATTGAATGCGTTGGAATTGATTGTTTTCACCGATGGTGGAATGGTGACGCTCGTCAAGTTCTCGCAGTAATTGAAAGCGTATTTATTGATGGAGGTGACGGTGTTGGGGATGATGAGGTCGGTCACCTTCGCGCCGTTGAGATACAGGTCTGTGGCAAAACGGAGGGGATTGCTGATGAAGGAAGCGAATTCAATGCCGCACCACTTGGCGAGGTCGCTGATGTTGACCCGTGTCAAGCCAGTGCATTCCGAAAACGCCTCTAAGCCGATGGTAGTCACCGACGCGGGGATGGTCACGCTCTTCAAGCAGGTGGCGTTAGAGAAGGCGAACTTCTTGATTTCGGTCACCGTGGCGGGAATGGTGAGGTCGGTCACCAGGGCGTCGTTGAGATAGAGGTTTTTGGCATGATATAGCGGGTTGCCGCGTGGGTTGTAGGCAGTGACGCCGAAGTCGATGCCGCACCACTTGGCAATGTCGCTGATGTTGACCCGCGTCAGGCCTGTGCATGTGTTGAAGCAGTAATACCCTATCTGGGTCACGCCGGTGCCGATGGTGACGGTTTTCAAGCCGGTCAGGTTGTAGCACAGGTAGTCGGGAATGCTCTTCACCGTGTTGCCGAAGTTGAACGTGGAGATGCTTGTCGAGCCGGTGAACGGCGTGTCGCTTGACGTGAAGTCGGCGCAGGTGGCGGCGTTCCAGTTGACTGTTGCGAGGCTGGTGCAGTTGGCAAAGGCGTTCTTGCCAACCATCGTCACCGAGGCGGGAATGGTCAACGTGGTGAGCCCCTGGAGGCCGTAGCACATATAGGGGCAGATTTTTGTCACGCTGCCGGCAAACGAGATTGTCTGGATGCCATCCAAACCGTTGAACGGCCGGAAACTATTGAAACTATTTTCTTTATAGTATGGCGAGTTCCATACAACCTTCTTCAGTCCGGTGCAGCCGGTGAACATACCGCTGCCGCTGAAACTGGTCACCGTCTTGGGAACGGTGAGTTCGGTGATTGACGTGCAGTTGTAGAACGTGTAGTTCTTGACGACGGTCACGTTCGGGATGGTCAGACTGGTAACCAAGGTGCCGTTGAGGTACAGTTTCTTGGCGTAATACAGCGGGTTGCTCTTTGCCGTGCTGAAGTCGATGCCGCACCATGCGGCGAGGTTGGTGATGTTGACCTTGGTCAGTGCCGTGCATTCATCGAAGGCGTTATCTTTGACGGTCTTCAGTCCGGTGCCTGCAGTCACCTCCGTCAATGCTTCGCAATGTATGAACGCTTCTTCGCCGATTTCGGTCAACGAGTTGGGGAGAGTCACCGATTTCAGGTTTTCGGTATAACGGCATAAGGCGGCGGGAATCCTCGTCACGGTTGTGCCGAATTGAAGCGTGGTGAGTTTCGGGCAACCGTTGAATCTGCCCATGGAACTCTCATTGTCCTTGCAGTTTGTCGCGTTCCAGATCACCTTGGTCAGGTTGGCGCAATTCCGAAAAGCAAAATTACCCACTGTCGTCACCGCTGCGGGAATGGTCACGCTTGTCAGCCCGGTGTCTTCAAAGGCGTATTCGCCGATTTCGGTCACCGTGGCGGGAATGGTCACCGATGTCAAGGCCGTCAGGTGGCGACACAATTGAGAGGGAATTCTCTTGATGTTGCTGGCAAAGGTTATTGTCTTGATTTTTGTGCAACCACCAAATGGCGAGAACCCGTTGGGCGTGTCCTGACAATTAACCGCATTCCAGTTGACTGTAGTCAAGTTGTAGCAACTCTGGAACGCGTCTCTGCCGATTGCGGTGACCGTGGCGGGGATGGTCACCGTGGTCAAGCCGTCGAGGCCGTAGCAAAGGTCATTTGGGATTGAGGTCACATTGTTGCCGAACACAAACGACTTGATGTTTGTGCAATTCAGAAAATAGTCCGGGCTTACGGCGTTGTTATCGACAGGTCCGATGCTGGGCGCGTTCCATACCACCTTGGCCATTCCGGTACATGCGTAGAATGAATGATGTCCCAACGATTTCAACGTCGCGGGGATGGTCACCTCGGTCAAGCCGGTGCACTCGCTGAACGCGAAGGCTTCTATCGATGTCAACGATGTGGGGAATGTGATCTTGGTCAAGCCGGTGCACTTGCTGAAGGCTGATTTGCCGATCTCTGTCACCGAATAGGTCTTGCTGCCGTTTTTCACGGTCGCGGGAATCGTGACGGCGCCGCTGGCCGACAGGTGGCTCACTACGCTCACGCTCTTGCCGTCGCTGTTGATGTTGTAGCACAGTACGCCCGACGAGAAGTCGTAGGCACTGGCGGTTGCCGACAGCATCGCCACTGCCAGCAACAGCAGGCAGCGGAAAATGGCCGATTTGTTTGTCAATTGGTATAACATGTTGGTAAGGATAAATTTAAGATTAACACAGAAAGGCGCGTCACCCACGATGTGCCCAAATACGGTCGCAAAGTTACGAATAATCCTTAATTCCGCAACTCTCCAACCTCTCGTCTATTTCCGTCTATTTACGTCTATTTTTATCTTTATATCTCCCGTGAATTAACGTGAATTCCCGTGAATACTTTATATTTCAAAATTGGCATTATTACCTGATTTTCATAATAATAATATTTCACGAAAGTTCACGGAAATTCACGGGATGCAATATTTTAAGAGAAAGATTTTACGGATTTCTCGTGAGAATAATAGACGGAAATAGACGGAAATAGACGAGAGGAATTTTAATTTTGGACAGGCAAACAACGAGTTGCGGATTTTAGGATAATTATTGTCGGGGCAAAATTTACTCTGCCCACGTGCGGCAAATGGGCAGAGTAAATGTGGAAAAAGTGGGGTTAGAGGGCGATGGCGGCCTCGAGGGCGAGGCGCATCATGTTCCGGAAGGAGTTCTGGCGGTCTTCGGCGCTGAGTTCGATTTTGCTGACGAAGGAGTCGCTGATGGTAAGGAGGCAGGCGGCGTTCTTGCCGAGCACGTTGGCGTTCTGGAAAAGGGCGAAACTTTCCATCTCAACACACTCGACGCCGGTGCGGGCCACGGTGTCCTGCCATGTCTCTTTGTTAGGTCCGCCGTAGAAGACGTCGCTGCTGTGCACCTTGCACGGTGTACACTTGATGCCGAGTTCGGCGGCCTTGGCGAGAATTACGTCGTTGATGTGTGCGCTAGGTTGCAGTTCGTGGGTGTCGTTGCCGTTATGCACCAGGGCGTAGGAAGAGTCGCTGTAGGCCGAACTGGCCACGACGACGTCCTGCACCTCGAGGCGCGGCACGTAACTGCCGGCGCTGCCGATGCGGATGATGTTCTCCACGCCATAGAAGGCATAAAGTTCGTGGCTGTAGATGCCAATGCTGGGTTGGCCCATGCCGCTGGCCATGATGGAGATGGGCTTGCCGTGGTAGGTGCCGGTGAAGCCAAACATGTTGCGCACGCTGGTGACCAAGGCGTAGTCATCGAGGAAGTTCTCTGCTACAAATTGAGCGCGCAGGGGGTCGCCGGGCATAAGCACGGTCTTGGCGAAGGCGCCTTCGGGCGCCGAAATGTGGGGAGTTGCCATAGTTTTGTAAGGTTATTTAGTTGTTAGAATTTATGCAAAGATAGCAATTTTTTTTCGGAAGAGCAAAACTTGAAGACAATAAGGTCAATAAACCTAAAATCCGCAACTCGTTGTTTGCCTGTCCAAAATTAAAATTCCTCTCGTCTATTTCCGTCTATTTTCGTCTATTATTCTCATGAAAAATCCGTAAAATCTTTCTCGTAAATTTTCGTAAATATTTTATTTTCTGTTGTTTATAATTAATTTACGTGAATTTACGAAAATTTACGAGAAATACACCAATAGATAAAAATAGACGTAAATAGACGTAAATAGACGCGAAACTATCATTGGTGGCGTTTGACCGACAAAAACAGTTAGCGGAAGGCGAAGTAGACGGCGGCCACGAGGCAGGCAAAGGAGGCGGCGTGGTTCCAGTGGAACTGCTCGCCCTTGAAGAGCAGCATGGCAAAGACGGTAAACACCATCAGCGAGATGACCTCTTGTATAACTTTGAGTTGAACGAGGCTGAAAGGCCCTCCAGTGCCGCTATATCCGAGGCGGTTGGCGGGAATCATGACGCTGTACTCAAAGAAGGCGAGTGCCCAACTGAGCAGGATAACCAGCAGCAGTGGCGGGTTGTTGAGGATTTTCATGTCCTGGAGTTTGAGGTTGCCATACCAGGCGCATGTCATAAAAATGTTGCTCACCACGAGCATGAGGATTGTTGTAATTGCTTTCATTTGTTGTGTAGAGGTTTGAGTCGTTCCGGGTCGCCCACAATCCAAAGGATGTCACCCTTGCGGAATTCGAGGTCAGGGGTCGGTTGGAGATAGTATGCGTCGGTGTCAGGATTATTGTCAGAGTCCCGCTCAACGGCAACGAGTAGTGCGCCGTAGTCTTCGCGCAGTCGCGCGTCGCGCAGCATTTTTCCCACTATCGGAGAGCCGTCCGGCAACTCGAAGTGGATAAATTTGGCCTCACCGGCGCTGGAGGCCGGCACGGCTTCGGCCTCGACGAGCGGCAGAAATGCCATGATTTGGTCGTCGGTGCCAATCACGCCCAGGATGTCGCCCGGCAGAATGCGCGTGTCGCCGCTGGGCACGGGGTAGAGTGTGCCTTCGCGCTCGATGTTCACCAGATTGATGTTGAAGCGTCGTCGCAGGTCGGCTTTGCGCAGTCGCATGCCGATGAATTCGCAGCCGTATCCGACGGTCATGTAAGCCAAATGGAGGTCGCTGACGAGGTTGTTGTCGCGTCCGGTGCGCCGGTTCTCGGTGACGTTGACGTTGCCCATAAAGCGCTGCTCGATGTTCTGGAGGCGTTGCTTAAGCATCGGTCTAAAGAGGAACAGTCCGGCGAGGAAGACACAGATAGAGACAAGGATGGCGATATTGCCCGGGAAGATGCGTCCCATTGTGGCGAGGATAAAGCCGAGCGAGACGAACATGCTGGCGACAGTCATGACCACCATCGGCACGTAGGAGACCTTGCCGCTGATGTTGACGAGGCGATCCACTTCGTGACGTCGCGCTCCGGCAGAGAAGATGGCGTAGAGGAATGGCGAGATGACAAAGAGGGTGATTACCGCACAAAGCGGCTCGCCCCACGAGTGCCCCAAATGATTGACGATGACCGGCAGCAGATATTGGGTGATGACCCAGATGGCTGCCACGGTGATTGAACCGTAAATTGCCAGCCGCGCGATATAGCGCTTGATGATTGTTCCCCAAATAACTCTTGCCTCGCCGCGGTCTCCCTTATCGGCGCTCAGGCTGTAATGGTCCAGAGTGTCCTTGACGCGTTGTGGCAGGTGGGCGTTGATGAAGTTGTAGAACGGCTCGGCCGCTTTGATGAAATACTGTGTGGTGAAGATGGTGATAACGCTAACGCCCACTATGATGGGCAGGATGTCGTCGCTGAGCACGTCGCGCGCCTTGCCGAACTTGGCGATGATGAATGAGAACTCTCCGATTTGGGTGAGCGTGAAGCCGGCTTCGATGGCGATTTTGAGCGGTTGGCCTGTGACGAGCATACCGAATGTGCCAAATGTGATCATTCCCAGAATCACCACGACGGCCAGCAGCAGGATAGTGCTCCAGTTGGCGATGATGACGCTGGGGTTGACCATCATGCCGATTGAGATGAAAAAGACGGCGGCAAAGAGGTCTTTGATGGATGCCATGATGCGCTCGATGCGTCTCGCCTCAAAGGTGCCGGCAAGAATAGAGCCCATGACGAAGGCTCCGAGTTCGGCGCTGTCGAACAACTCGTCGGCGGTGAGGGCCATCAAGAAGCAGAGGCCGATGACGAGGATGAGCATCGTCTCGTCGCTTATGACACGCCTGAAACGCTTGAATATGCTGGGCATCAAGAATATACCCACGACAAACCAAATGATGAGGAAAAAAGACAACTTGAGCACACTACCCACGATGCGGTGACCGCTGACGTTGCCCTCGGCCACGCTGGAGAGGATTACGAGCAGCACGACGGCGACAAGATCCTCGATGATAAGCACCGCAAACATGACAGGGACATAACGGCGGTGCATCATCTTGAGGTCGGTGAGCGTCTTAAGAATAATCGAGGTGGACGATGTGCAGAGCATACCGCCGAGGAAGATGCTGTTGGTGGTGTCGAAGCCCATGATATAGTGCCCGACGCAGAAGCCCAAGCCGAGCATGCCGCTGACCATAATCAGAGTGGTGACAAACGCTCCGCCGCCGGCCTGCAAGAGTTTCTTGAGACTAAACTCAAGGCCTATGGAGAAGAGGAGGAAGATCACACCTATTTCGGCCCAAAACTCAATGTTCTGTTCGTCGACTATATTAGGCAGGAAAGAGAAATATGGGCTGGCGAGAAAGCCGGCGAGGATGTATCCGAGCACTACCGGCAACTTGAGCCGGCGGAAGATAACAGTCGATACTGCCGCCAATATAAGGATAAGAGCGAGGTCTTGTATTAAGTCAGTCATTTTATTAATTCATAATTCATAATGCATAATTCATAATTAGGCATTACTTGGTTGATTCTGAAAGGTGGTTTTAACGATAGATGTCAGTAACCGCAATAATTCACGACAGTCATTCAAGATACTTATTGCCTGCTCTTCGGTTAAAATGCCTGTTTCCAGCATTAGTTCAAGCCAATATTCGGATTCGCTTGCCTCTTTGAGAGCCAAATTCATTTTCGATCCAAAGTCTGCGCGAGACTGGCCGCGGATTGCTTCCTTGACATTGGCTCCAACGCTTGTCCCAGATTTCAAAAGTTGGAGGTTTAGAACATAGTTAGCCCTTCTCTCTCTTAAATAGTCATATAATCTAATGCATCGGATGGCAAAAGCCTTGCTTTTGGCCGCAACTAAATTCTCATCAACCGTCTTCATGCGAATTCTGATATCTAAAGGATAATTATGCATTATGCATTATGCATTATGAATTGTTTAAAGGTTGAGTTCGTTGGTGAGCGATGCGCTTGCCAAGTCAAGGTGGTCGCTCATGTCGGCGAACATTGCCGAGGGGTCCATGGCGTCGCGTGTGCGGACCATGAAGTTGATGATTGTGAGTTTGGCGTCGTAGTCATATTTGACATACTCGTCGCTGGAGTGGACACCGTGGGCCTTCATCACGTCGCGTGCTGGTTGGATGTCGGTGACGATACCGTGAAGTTTCAGGCGGACGATTTTAGCCTCCCAAAGGAAGCCCACGCGCTGCTCAAAGCGCTCGATGTTGACAAGGATAAAGATGATTAGCAGTGTGGCGATGACCGAAATGAGATACATTCCACAGCCCACGGCCAGGCCGATGCATGCGGCGATCCAGATGCCGGCGGCGGTGGTGAGGCCGCGCACCGAGCCTTTCATCTGAATGATGGCGCCGGCACCGAGGAAGCCAACTCCGCTAATCACTTGCGCGGCCACTCGCCCCGGGTCGCCGTTCTTGACATTGTAAAATTCCTGAGGAATATATATCGAGATAAGCATTGCCAGGGTGGCGCCCATTGAGATGAGGGCAAAGGTGCGCAGTCCGGCAATTTGCCCCTTGCGTCGGCGTTCCAGGCCAATCAACGCGCCAAGCGCGAGGCTGAGTAGCAACTTCGCCACGGCATTAATCAGGGTGACATCCTGCGAGATAAGTTGTTCTATGATAGATTGCATTTGTTGAATAAAAATGGTGATTGAAGAAAAAAATCGGCACAAAATTACTAAAAATCAACGGTAAATTAGTAATTTTGCACTGAATTTGACAACAATAGCAATAAATGTCACGAAACAAAGAACAATTACAGGGTGTTACCCACCTGGGCGACAAGGACAACAACTATGGCATTGACTACTCGCCGCAGTTACTCGAGGCGTTTGAGAACCTGCACCCGGGTGAGGATTATCTGGTAAAACTCGATTGCCCGGAATTCTCATCTCTGTGTCCGGTGACCGGTCAGCCAGACTTTGGCCGCATCATTATACGCTATATTCCCGACCGGCTGATGGTTGAGAGCAAGAGTCTGAAGTTGTATCTGTTCAGTTTCCGTAACCATGGCGACTTCCACGAGGACTGTGTGAATATCATCATGAAAGATTTGCAGGCGTTAATGCACCCTCGCTACATTGAGGTTGAGGGTCGCTTCAATGCCCGCGGCGGTATAGCAATTCATCCGTTTGCCAATCACGGCGACGATGCTCACCAGGCGATGGTGCAGGCTCGGCTGCTGGCAATGTTCAGTTTGTAGCGCGTAGCATGTGGATGAAGTGGAATTATGAATTATGAATTGTAACAAGGATGCGTTGATAGTAGTATCGGGGGGAATGGACTCGGTGACGATGTTGCACGAGTATGCCGACGAGATAGCGTTGGCGGTGACGTTTGACTACGGCTCGCTGCAGAACGCTCGCGAGATCCCGTGCGCGGCCCGTCATTGTCGTGACCTGGGCATCCGTCACATTGTGGTACCGCTGGGCTTCATGCGCGAGCATTTCAAGAGCGCGCTGTTGGAGAGTGCCGAGGCTGTGCCCGACGGGCGCTACGACGATGAGTCGATGCGCTCGACGGTGGTGCCGTTCCGCAACGGCATCATGCTGGCCATCGCGGCCGGTATGGCCGAGAGTAACGGTCTTCGCCGCGTGATGATTGCCAACCACAGCGGCGACCACGCGATTTACCCCGACTGCCGTCCGGCATTTGTCGAGGCGATGGGTGGCGCGATTGCAGCGGGCACCTACGAGGGCGTGACCCTGTTTGCCCCTTACACCAATATCGACAAGGCCGAGATAGCGCGCCACGGCAAGGCCTTGGGCATCGACTACTCCACGACCTACTCGTGCTACAAGGGTGGCGTGACGCATTGTGGCACGTGCGGCACCTGCACCGAGCGGCGCGAGGCCCTCGCCGCCGCCGGCATCGATGACCCCACGGTTTATGAAACACCCCATAACAATTAGCAACCAATAAATATCAACTAAAAAAGGTTTTATGAAAAAGTTTTTGATTGCGGCCGTGCTGGTGGCGATGGGTGCCACAGCGATGGCTCAGGCTGTCGAGGACAGCAAGTTTACCGACAACTTCTCGATCACCCTCAAGGGTGGTGGTGTGTCGGCGATGAAGCACTACGCGTTCTTTGGCAACATGCGCGGTGCCGCCGGTCTGGAGTTGCGCAAGCAGATTACTCCGGTGTTCGGCCTCGGTATTGAGGGCGAGTGGACCTTTGGCACGAGCAACTGGAACAAGCCCGGCTCGGTGTGGGGACCTTACAGTTACAACATCGTTGACCACCAGTTGGTGGGTATGTTCGGTACGGTGAACATGATGAACCTGTTTGGCGGCTACAAGGGCACGCCGCGCCCCTTTGAACTCGAGGCAGTGCTCGGTGCCGGCTGGTGGCATGGCTACAAGCGCGGCGACTGTGGCTGGATGCCGGCCGAGAACTCATGGTACACCCGCGTTGGCTTGAACTTCAACGTGAACTTTGGCAGCGCCAAGCAGTGGACGGCCGCCTTCAAGCCGGGTATCGTGTGGGACATGAACGGCAGCGCCAACGATGTTGACCGCAAGGCCAGCAAGAGCAACCATAGCGCCTTTAACATCAACCACGCGATGGTTGAGTTGCAGTTGGGTATCACCTATCACTTCAAGAACAGCAACGGCACCCACCACTTCGCTCTTGTTGAGCGCGGTGTGCCTCAGGCCGAGTTTGACGCTTTGAACAAGCGTGTGAACGAATTGCGCGGCGCGTTGGAGGAGGTGTCGGCCCAGAGTGCTGACATGTTGGCGCAGGCCCGTCGTGACCTTGATGCCGCCAACGCCAAGAACGCCGAGTTGCAGAAGGCCCTCACTGACTGCCAGAACCGTCCGGTTAACCCGCTGCTGATTGACAACAGCATGGAGTCGATTGAGACCAACGTGTTCTTCGCTCAGGGCAAGAGTGCCGTCACGGCCGCTCAGATGCCGAATGTGGAGCGCGTTGCCACGTTCTTGAAGAACCACAAGGACGCCACCGTCAAGATTCGCGGCTATGCCTCGCCGGAGGGCAGCAAGGAGATCAACGAGCGCCTCGCCCGTCAGCGTGCCGAGGCCGTGCGTGACCTGCTGGTGAAGAAGTACAAGATTTCGGCCAGCCGCATCGAGGCTCAGGGTCTGGGTGTTGGTGACATGTTCAGCGAGCCCGACTGGAACCGCGTGAGCGTGTGCTACATCATTGCCCCGAAGGCTAAGTAATCTTTTAAGATTTCTGTTATAGGATTTTGGATGTTGGATAACCCATTCTGACATCCAAAATCTTTTTTTGTATAAACGGCTGATGTCTATGGATTTATTAGTGAATGTCTAATATCTGTCATATGACATCTACCTCGGATAATAATTTTTTTTGAAAAAAAGTTGCTGAAAAATTTGGTGGGTTCAAAAAAAGGTAGTACCTTTGCACTCGCAATTCGGGGCATTAGCTCATCTGGTAGAGCGCAACACTGGCAGTGTTGAGGTAAGCGGTTCGAGTCCGCTATGCTCCACACAACGAACCGCCCCCTATGTGAGGAGGTTCGTTTTAGTTTTGTCTCAGTACTTCGTACTAATCAAGGGGCATTAGCTCATCTGGTAGAGCGCTACATTCGCATTGTAGAGGTAGGCGGTTCGAGTCCGCTATGCTCCACGTGGCGTGACGACCCGTGACTTGCTCAACAGCAGTCGCGGGTCGTCTATTTTAATGGTGAGCGGAATGTGCTCATGATGAGCGACTTGTTTGCATAGGGGTAAAATAGAAACTTGGTTATAAGTCATTTTTTAGAGGACTTATAGCCAAGTTCCTATTTTTTGTCTCTTTAATAGAGGAGGCTTACTTGACGCCGAGGTTGGCCATGATGAAGGCTTGAATGTCGGTGTACTCGTCGATTATTTTGCTCAGCGGCTTGCTGTGCCCGTGTCCGGCGTTGGTGTCGATGCGGATGAGTTTGGGCGCGTCGCCGGTGTTGCTGGCCTGTAGTGTGGCGGCATACTTGAACGAGTGGGCGGGCACAACGCGGTCGTCATGGTCGCCGGTGGTGACAAGGATGGCCGGATAACGCGTGCCGTCGTTCTTGATGTTGTGCAACGGCGAGTAGCCGAGCAGGTAGCGGAACATCTCGGGGTTGTCGTCGCTGCGACCGTAGTCGTGAGCCCAGTTCCAACCGATGGTGAACTCGTGGTAGCGCAGCATGTCCATCACACCCACCTGCGGCACTGCGGCGGCCCAGAGGTCCGGTCGCTGGTTGACGACGGCACCCACGAGCAGTCCGCCGTTGCTGCCGCCGTTACAGGCGAGTTTTGCCGGACAAGTGTAGCCCTGGGCGATGAGCCACTCGGCGGCGGCGATAAAGTCGTCAAACACATTCTGCTTCTGCAGTTTGGTGCCGGCCTCGTGCCATTGCTCGCCGTACTCGCCGCCGCCACGCAGGTTGACGTAGGCGCAGATGCCGCCCTTGTCGAGCATGGTGAACGGGGTGCGCGTGTAACTGAACGCCGGGTTCATGCTGATGTTGAAGCCGCCGTAGCCGTAAACAAACGTCGGTCGCTTGCCATCCTTCTTGAGACCTTTCTTATATATAAGGAACATGGGGATGCGTGTGCCGTCCTTGCTGGGGAAGAACACCTGCTCGGTGACATAATCGGCACTCTTGAGGGCTACCTTTGGCGCGAAAACTTGGGTGCTCTCGCCGGTTGCCATATCATAGCGATAGATTGTGGAGGGGTAGACGTAACTGGAGAAGGTGTAGAAGACCTCTTTCTCCTTCTGCCGGCTGCTGAAGCCCACGCTGCCAAAGGTGGGCAGAGCAATCTCTCGTATCTCCTTGCCGTTCTTGTCAAAGAGGTAGGGATGGGACGAGGCATCGCGGTCGTAGGTGAGGATAAACTGTCCGCCGGCCATCGAGACGTCGCTGAGCACCCACTCTCGCTCGGGCACGAACTCGCTGACATTGGCGGGGGAGAGGCGCTCGGCATCGTAGGCCACGAGTTTCCAGCGTGGAGCGCCCTCGTTGGTCATCACGATGAGGCGGCCGTCCTGCACGCCGACGACGTTGCGGGTGTACTTCATGCCGTCGGCCAACTTCACATAATGCGGATTGCGGTCTTTGAGATCCTTGACGTAGAGGGCGTTGCCGTCGCCGTCGCTCTCCCACATGACCACATAGCGCTGGTCGCCCACCACTTGTGCCTGATAGAACAGCAGCGGGTTGGTGTGGCTGCGATACTCAACGTAGTCCTCGCTCTGGGGCGTGCCCAGGCGGTGGTACATCACCTTGTGGTACTCGTTTTTGCTCGACTTGGCGTCCTCCGGCGCGTCGTAGGCGCTGTAGAAAAAGCCGTCGCCCAGCCATTGCGCGTCGGTGAACTTGGCCCACATGATGTGGTCGTCAAGCGTCTTGCCGGTGTTGAGGTCGAGCACGTAGATTTCGTTCCAGTCGCTGCCGTTGCGGGTGATGACATAGGCCAGGTATCGTCCGTCGTCCGAGAAATTGAGTTGCTGCAAGGCGACGGTGCCGTCGGTGCTGAGCGTGTTGGGGTCAAGTACGACGCGTTCCTCGCCTCCCAGACGGTCGGCCACCATGAGCACGCTCTGGTTCTGCAGGCCGTTGTTGCGGAAGAAGTAATACTTGCCGTTGTGGATCGCCGGCGCGCCCATCTTGGCGTAATTGGCGAGTTCGGTGAGGCGCTTGTGGATGGCCTTGCGCTGCGGCAGGCGGTCGAGATAGGCGCGTGTGACGGCGTTCTCGGCCTTGACCCATGCGGCCGTTTGCTTGCTGTTGTCGTCCTCAAGCCAGCGGTAAGGGTCGGGTACGGCGGTGCCGAAGTAGTGGTCGACAGTGTCGACGCGTGCCGCGACGGGATAGTTCAGCGGCTTGGCCGCCGATGCCGTGGCAGAACCTGTCAAAACGAGGCTCATAGCAATTAAAGTCTTTTTCATTATATTCGTTAGTTAGTTGTTAGTCGTTAACTTGATGGTGGCCATGAGGAGACCGTATGGGCGACGTCAGTTATTGTAGATGACGGCGAGCAGGGTGTTGCCCACGGCCTGGAGGGTGGCGGGGTCGAGTTTGTCGGGGGTGTCGGCGGTGGTGTGCCAATGGGGGAAGAAGCCGTGGTCGCTGCCGGGACGGAGGTCGATGATGTCGATGGCCGGTATGCCGGCTTGTAGCAGTGGCACGTGGTCGTCGTTGACAGCACCGCCCACGGTATTGACAAATAGACTGCCTGCGCCGGCCGCCTGCGCCTTGCGCCAGACCATATCAACGATGTCACGGGCATAGTAGTCGCTGAACTGCTCGCGCATGAAGGTGGCGCCTTTGGCTCCTACCATGTCGAGGAGGATTGCCATCATCGGTTTGTATCCGGCCACATGTGGATGTTCAGCCCAGTATTGTGTGCCCAACGCCCAACTGTCGGGGTCGTCACTATCGCTGTCGCCCCAGTCCTCTACGTCCACCAGAAGGAGGTCAATGCCGATGGCCGGCGCCTTGTCGTGCATCACGCGCGCGAGTTCGAGCAACACGGCAGTGCCGCTGGCGGCGTCATTGGCACCCATGACCGGTTCTCGGCGATGCGCCGTGTCGGGGTCTTTGTCGGCCCAGGGTCGGCAGTCGTAGTGTGATAGTAGCAGAATCCGTTGCGCCGCCTCGGGGTTGAAAGAGGCGATGATGTTGCGCGCGGTGAGGCGCGTGCCGTCGAACGTGGTGACCGGCGCCTGCTGCTCGATGACGGTGTCGGCAAGTGTGGCCAGCCGGTCTTTGAGCCACGTGGAGCAACGCGCGTGGGCCTCGGTGCCAGGCACCCGTGGTCCCATATTGCATTGCTCAATCACAAGCGCCATGGCACTGTCGCCATTGCATTGCGGAGTGATGGCGGTGGTAGTGGTTGGCGCCTGGGCACTATTATCGCTGCTGCCGGCAGTTGACGCGCCGCATGAGGTCGTTATAGCCATCGCAACCGCGGCGGCCGCGAGATTATTAAGGAGGATGTTGTTCATTTCGATGGATTGAAAACCACAATAGCACGCACCTCATCAACGTGATGTCGATGACGGGGCGTGCTGTGTCGTGGTTGCGGTCTTTTTTCAAAGCAGCTTAGGCCGCTATACATTTAGCCGCTTGCTGCCCACGAAAAGAGGAAATTGTTTTTATTTTGCCTCGGGAGCGGGCGCTGCGGCGGGAGCCGGGGCTGCCTGCTGGGCGGCGGGAGCCGGAGCGGCGGCGGGGGCTGCCTGCTTGGCATCGGCGTCAGGAGCGGCCGGTGTCTCAAAAGCCGGTGCCTGGGTATCGTTCACCTTGAGCTCCTTAATTTGGGGCTGGTCGGCATTGGCGGAGGTGCTTGAGCCGAGGAATGCGGTGGCGATGCTGAGCACGCAGATGAAGATGGCGAGACCCCAAGTGACCTTCTCGATAAACTCGGTGGTCTTGCGCACACCCATATACTGGTTGTAGCCGCCCACGTTTTGGGCCAATCCGCCACCCTTGGACTTCTGGATAAGCACCGCGCCGATGAGCAGCAGCGATGCCAATGCGATGAGAGTTGCTAAAAGAGTGTACATTTAATCGCTTTGTTTATTGTTGTTTAGATATTTTTCGTTCAACATCAACTTCTTCAAGAAGCGTATTTGGGCTGCAAAGTAAATACTTTTTTCCGGAAATTTCAAACTTAAGGCCTTGATAATTTCCAGAGCGCGGTCATATTTGCCACGCGAGATGTATAATTGCGCCAATCCTTCGGTGAGCATTCCGGCTTTTGGCTGGTCGGGCGAGTTGACCGGTGTGTCGGCGACCTGTGCGGCGTCTTGGTCATCAACGTGCTGCTGCGTGGCGTCGGCGGCAAGTTGCTGCTCACGTTCTCGTGCCGAAGCGATGAAGTTGTCGATGAGGCGATCCTGCAAGTCGTCATCATCGCTTTTGGCATGTGGATTGTCGTGCTCCTCGGCGGCAAGGATGTCGGCATAGTCAGGCTGCGGGTTGAATATTATCTGGTTCAATGCCGCGATTTCCCGTTCGTTGTTTCCTCCGCTATAATTGTCGAGAAAACGGTCGATGGCGTCATCGGTGGCCGGTGTCTCGGGTTGCGGCGCGTCCGGGTAAAAAGCCGCGAACTTTGCCGCGTCGCGTCCTATTTGCAGAGCCAACGCTTGCCTGTCGGGCCACAATATGGCCAACTTTGCCAGCAAGTCATCGTTGCCGGCTGTGCCGTTGCGCTTGAGGAACAGCAACATCGGCAGGGTGCAATAGGGTGCCTCGGCCATGGCTTGGTCGAGCCACCGGCGGTCCACGTCAAGGGTGTCATCGCCGGCAAGCCGCAGTATGTCGTCGGTTAGTGACATCCGTCTGCTCCTGTCGTACCTGCCTATTAATAGGCGGGCCCACGAGTGGCAGGCCCGCCTCTTGTGGCATGGTAGCGGAGTGAGGGGGATTCGAACCCCCGAAACGCTTTTGACGTTTACACGCTTTCCAGGCGTGCCTCTTCAACCGCTCGAGCATCACTCCAATAAAAGGTTGACCGTTGACCGTTGACGGTTGACCGCTCTTGGTCCAAACGCGGCTGCAAAGGTAGTAAAAATGTGCCACACGGCAATGAAAGTTTAACTTTTTTTTAAGATATTTTGCCAATTCAACTTTTTGTTGTATATTTGCGCATTATATGTGATGGCTGCAATAGATATGCTATCATACCAAAGTGCTAATCATAATTTTTACAAACGAATACCACAACCGAGATGAAAAAATTGCTTACGATTGCCTTGGCGGCATTGCTTGTGCTGCCGGCTTTGGCTCAAGAGCGCCGTTATCAGATGTATGGCGTGATGTTCTACAATCTCGAGAACTTGTTCGACACGATTAACAACAACGGCGTGTACGACTTGGAGTTCTCGCCCAACGGCGCGCGCCAGTGGAACTCTGAAAAGTACTGGAAGAAGCAGCACAACATGGCCTACGCCATCAGCCAGATTGTGACGCCCGGCACCCCCGACGGCCCGGCGTTGATTGGCGTGAGTGAGATTGAGAATATTACTGTTCTTGAGGATCTGGTGCGCCAGCCCGAACTCAAGAGCCGCCGCTACCAGATTGTGCATCATGACGGTCCTGACCGCCGTGGCGTGGACGTGGGTTTGCTCTACAACCCGCGCGTGTTCAAGGTGCTGAACGTCACTAACCAGCGCTTGACCAAGGATCACTTTGTGATGGCCGGTTACCAAAAGAAGTACGAGGAGACCTATGAGCAACCCGATAGCCGCGCCTTCCGCACTCGTGACCAGTTGTGCGTGACCGGTATGCTTGCCGGCGAGAAGGTGAGTGTGATTGTGAACCACTGGCCGTCGCGTCTGGGCGGACAGGAGCAGAGCAGTTGGCTGCGCGAGGCCACGGGCGCGATGGCTCGCCACACGATTGACTCGCTGCTGCGCGACGACCCCAACCAGGGCATCTTCTTTATGGGTGACCTTAACGATGACCCGCAAGACCGCGCCTGTGCCGTCACGCTGGGCGGTCACCGTGACCTGGATGACTGCAAGACGGTCAACGACCTGTACAACCCGTGGTGGAAGTTGCTCGACAAGGGCATCGGCACGCTGGGCTATCGTGGCAACTGGAACCTGTTTGACCAAATCCTGTTCAACGGCTACTTCTTCCGCCACTACGACTCGAATGACAAGCCTCAACTCACTTTCAGCCGCGCCGAGGTGCTGAACCGTTACTTCCTCAAGAGCGACGAGGGCGACCGTCAGGGCTATCCGTTCCGCACGTTCTCGGGTGGCGTGTTCCTCAATGGTTACAGCGACCACTTCCCCACGATTGTCTATCTGGTGAAGGAAGTGAAATAAAATAGACCTCCCCCCTTAATCACACCTCTTAATTAATTAGAGGTGGAAAAAGTAAAATTGGCTGGTGCCTCAATCAAGAGGCACCGGCCAATCTTTACTATTGCGTTAGAGACTTCGTTTCGCAATACACAACCGTTTTGGTGTCAGGCGAGTTCGATGACTTGGGCATGCTCGATGCGGCCGGCGTCGAGGGTGAGGGTGACGAGGGTGCGCACTCGTTGCCAGCCTTGGGTGCCGGCGGCGCCGGGATTGACGACCAGGCAACCGAGGGCGCGGTCGGGGACAATCTTGAGGATGTGGCTGTGACCGCACACAAAGAGTTGCGGTTTGCTCAGCAACAGCCGTTGGCGCACCCCGGGCGCATAGCGGCCCGGATAGCCGCCGATGTGGGTCATAACCACTTTGACGCCCTCCACGGTGAACACCTCGGTGTCGTGCAGCCGGCGGCGCAGCGTGCCGCCGTCGATGTTGCCACGCACGGCGCGCACCACGGGCACGACGGCCTCAAGGCGAGTGAGGATGTCCTCGCTGCCGATGTCGCCGGCGTGCCACACCTCGTCGCAGTCGGCGAAGTGGGCCGCATAGCGGTCGTCCCACAACGAGTGGGTGTCGCTGATGATGCCGATTCGCTTCATTGTATGAAAGGTTTACCGTTGACCGTTGACCGTTGGCAGTTACCGTTGACCGTTGGCGTTAGGTTCGGTCAACGGTCAACGGTCAACTTTTCACTTCACTTCCATCAGGCGGGCGAGGTACTTGCCGATGATGTCAAACTCGATGTTGACGACGGTGCCCACGCGGATGGCGTGGAAGTTGGTGAGGTTGAACGTATATGGGATGATGGCCACCTCAAAACTGTTGATCTCGCTGGCGCAGACGGTGAGGCTGGTGCCGTTGACGCAGACGCTGCCTTTCTCGACGGTGACGTATCCCTTGTGGGCAAGTTCGGGCGCGACGGTGTAACTGAACTTGAAGTAATAACTGCCGTCCACCTCACGCACCTCGACGCAGGTCGCGGTCTGGTCGACGTGTCCCTGCACGATGTGTCCGTCGAGCCGTCCGTTCATGAGCATACTGCGCTCCACATTAACCTCGTCACCCACCTTAAGCAGCCCGAGGTTGCTGCGGTCGAGCGTCTCTTGGATGGCGGTCACCACGTAGGTGCCGGCCTCGGGGTCGACCTTGACCACGGTGAGGCACACCCCGTTGTGGGCCACGCTCTGGTCGATGTGCAACTCGGCGGCAAACGAGCAACTCAACGTGATGTGGAGGTTGCCGCCATCTCTATCGAGGCTCACCACGCGGGCGGCCTCCTCAACAATTCCTGAAAACATTGTGGTATTGAAGTCTTTTTATAGGATTTATAGCGTTCTAAGAGTTGTGATTGTTAGATGCGGTCGCCGAGCAGGGTGGCGCTGGTGACCTCGCGCACGCGGCAGCGGACGGTGTCGCCGGGGCGGACGCTCTCGTCGGCAGGGAAGACGACGACTTTGTTTTGCGGTGTGCGGCCAAACATATCGCTGCGCGAGCGGCGGCTGTGGCCTTCAACGAGCACATCGAATTCGCGGCCCACGTCGCGGCGGTTGCTCTCGAGCGACAACTCGTTTTGCAGGGCAATCATGCGGTTGAGGCGTTCAATCTTGACGGCCTCGGGCACGTTGTCGGGCAGGTGACGCGCGGCGTAGGTGCCCGGCCGCTCGCTGTATTTGAACATAAACGCGCTGTCAAAGCCCACCTCACGCATGAGCGAGAGGGTCATCTCGAAGTCCTGTTCACTCTCGTCGTGGAAGCCGGTGAAGACGTCGGTGGAGATGGCGCAGTTGGGCATTGCGGCGCGGATGCGCGCCACGCGGTCGAGGTACCAGGCGCGGGTGTACTTGCGGTTCATCAGTTTCAAGATGCGGTCACTGCCGCTCTGCACCGGCAGATGGATGTGCTCGCAGATGTTGGGCGTTGAGGCCATAGCGTCGATGATGTCGTCGCTCAGGTCCTCGGGGTTGCTGGTGGTGAAGCGCACTCGCATCTCGGGCGCCGCCTCGGCCACAAGGCGCAGCAGGGCGGCCATGTCGGTGACGTGGCCGTTGGCGTCAGTGTGATTGTAACTATTGACGTTCTGACCCAGCAGTGTCACCTCGCGGAAGCCGCGCCGGCGCAGGTCATCGAGTTCGCGCAGAATGCTCTCGGGCTCGCGCGAGCGCTCGCGTCCACGGGTGTATGGCACGACGCAGTAGGTGCAGAAGTTGTTGCACCCTCTCATGATGCTGATAAAGCCGCTGACGCGGTTGGGTCCCATGCGGGTGGGCAGCACGTTGCGGTAGGTTTCGGTGGTGGACAACTCCACGTTGATGGCCTTGTGGCCTTGCTCGGCCATGCCGATGAGTGCCGGCAGGTCGAGGTAGGCGTCCGGACCGGCCACGAGGTCCACGCCGTGCTCGTTGAGCAGCGTGTCCTTGACGCGCTCGGCCATGCAGCCGAGGATGCCGACGAGCAGGCGGCGGTCGCGACGGCGGCGCAGTGCCGCCAGTTGAGCCAGCCGTGTGAAAATCTTCTGCTCGGCATTGTCGCGCACAGAGCAGGTGTTGATAAAGATGGCGTCGGCGTCGTCGAGCGTGTCAGTCACCTCATATCCGGCCTGCTGCATCACGGTGGCGACCACCTCGCTGTCGGCCACGTTCATCTGGCAGCCGTATGTCTCAATGAAAAGTTTTTTCATAATTCGCAATATCAAAACGGCACGGCCGTTTTGCACTCAACTCCTTTTAATGAATAATCCACAATCATGCCTCATCTGAATTTATAATCTCTCTCCTGAGGGAGTGGAATGGGGACAAGGTTTAGACGTTGAAGCGGAAGTAGACCACGTCGCCGTCCTGCATGACATATTCCTTGCCCTCGACGTGCATCTTGCCGGCTTCCTTGACGGCGGCCTCGCTGCCCATTGCCACGTAGTCCTCAAACTTGATGACCTCGGCCCGGATGAAGCCTCGCTCAAAGTCGGTGTGGATGATGCCTGCACACTGCGGTGCCTTGGTGCCACGGCGGAAGGTCCACGCGCGGCACTCATCGGCGCCGGCGGTAAAGAATGTCTCGAGGTTGAGCAGGGCGTATGCCGCCTTGATGAGACGGTTGACGCCGCTCTCTTTCAGTCCGATTTCCTCAAGGAACATCTGCCGCTCCTCGTAGGTCTCGAGTTCGGCGATGTCGGCTTCGGTTTGTGCGGCCACCACGAGCAGTTGGGCGTTCTCGGTGGCGATGGCCTTTCTAACGGCGTCCACATAGTGGTTGCCGGCGACGGCGCTGGCGTCGTCCACGTTGCAGACGTAGAGGACGGGTTTGCTCGTGAGCAGAAAGAGTTCCTTGACAAACTTTTGCTCGTCTTTGGTCTCGAAAGTGACGCTGCGCGCGTTGTTGCCGCGCTCGAGGGCCTCCTTGAGACGCTCGAGCACTCCGGCTTGCAGTTTGGCGTCGCGGTCGCCGGCGGCCGCTGCCTTTTGGGTGCGTGGCAGGCGGCTCTCGACGGTCTCGAGGTCGCGCAACTGCAGTTCAAGGTCGATGACTTCCTTGTCGCGCACGGGGTCGACAGTGCCGTCCACATGGGTGATGTTGTCGTCGTCAAAGCAGCGCAGCACATGCAGGATGGCGTCGGTCTCGCGGATGTTGGCGAGAAACTTGTTGCCCAATCCCTCGCCCTTGCTGGCACCCTTTACCAGACCGGCGATGTCGACAATCTCGACGGTGGCCGGCACGATGCTCTTGGGGTTGCAGAGTTTGACCAGGGCGTTGAGCCGCTCGTCGGGCACGGTGATCATGCCCACGTTTGGCTCGATGGTGCAGAAGGGAAAGTTGGCTGACTGTGCCCGCGCGTTAGACAGGCAGTTAAACAACGTTGACTTGCCCACGTTGGGCAGTCCGACGATACCGCATTTGAGTGCCATATAATTTAGTCGTTAGTTGATGGTTGATAGTCGTTATAATTGTTAATGACGCCGCCGTGGTCTTGCTTGAAGTATAGCGGCGACTTGCCCACTACCTTGCGGAAGAACTTGCCCAGGCTGGACTGGTCGGCAAAGCCGAAGTCGGCTGCGAGTTCTTTCATCGACTTGGTGGTGGTGACGAGTTCGCGTTTGATGCGCGATGCGAGCAGCGTCGAGATGATTTCTTTGGCTGTTCGTCCGCTCTTGCGTTTGCAGATGTCACTGAGGTATTTCGCCGTGAGATTCAGCCGTTCGGCATAGAATGCGACTTCGTGCTTAGTGGTGACGTTGCTGCTCACATCGCTGATGAAGCGCCGGAAGTAGGCGTCGGTTTGTGTATAGGCTGTGTTGCGCGGCTCAAGATTGTTGTCCCTTGCCATGATGCCACTCATGGTGATGAGCAGGGCGTGGGTGAGGGTGAGTGTGACTTCGCGGGCATTAGGCAGTTGCTCCATATTGCCACACTGCTTGAGTGTCGCTGTCTGGGCGAGAAGCAGTTGCCAGTCGCCATCGTCCCCAACGCGCGCCACCGGCACCTCAAAGAGATGGATTATCTGCTCGGTTGCGATGCCGATGGCCGCATCCTGGGCGAATGCCGGGTCAAACAGAATCGCTATGGCCGCAAAGTCGTCGCTGGTGCGGATGTAGTTTGACACCATCAGATTGTTAAAGCAGAGGCGGGTTTGAGGTTCGATGTGGAGAATTTCCATGTTGAACTCGACCCATGCCTCGCCGGTGGTGCACAGCAAGACGACGGCCAGCGGCCGGTCGCTGCGTGGCGGCCGTGGAGTGCGCAGCACGCTGCGGTCCAGATCTATGACCGCGACACCGCGTTCGGTTATGGCTTGATAGACGTTCATTGTTTTGGTTGGAGGTGCAACTTGCGGCGCAGAAAGCGCGGGGCAAACGAGATGTGACGCAGCACGGTAGCCACGGTGCCGTAGTGATGACACATTATCTTGAAGCGTTCGCGCAGCGAGCGCCATTCGTTGCGGGTGGTGAGACCCTCGTCGAGGTAGTCGATGAGTGGAGCGTCGCCGGCATAAACGTTGAGTGTTGAGCGTTTGAGGATTTTCACACACCAGTCGTAGTCGGCGCTGTAGCGGTAGTGCAGGTCGTAGTGCGGCGCGAGGTCACGTCGCGCGACAAAGGCCTGATGGCACACGAGCATGCCCTGCTTGAACGAGTCGGCGGTCAGGTGCTCCGGCGCGGTGAGATGGCGCATGCCGGTCACGTGCCGCTCGGCATCCACCAGTCGCGTCTGCCCGTAGATAACACCAACGGGATTTTGCTCCCCCTCCTTTAGGATGGGGCGGGGAGAGAGAATATTCGCGAGGCGTTGCAGCACATCGGGAGCGGCGAAAGCGTCGCCGGCGTTGAGGAAGATGAGGTAGCGGCCGGTGGCACGGTCGATGGCTCGATTCATCGCGTCGTAAAGGCCGCCGTCTTTCTCGCTCACGGCACTGCGTTGCTCGATGCCGCTTTGCTCAACGAGCGTCATTGTGGCATCGGACGAGGCCCCGTCCTGCACGAGCCACTCAAAGTCACGACACGTCTGCGCGGCGATGCTCGCGATGGTGGCGGGCAGGGTCGCGACGGCGTTCCACGTGACGGTGATGATTGAAAATAGAGGGCTGAAGGCCTTTTCTGAACAATTCATAGTGCAAAGGTAGTAATTTTATATGGATTGACCATTAATTATTGTTCCAAATTGCCGGAAAAGTTGTAACTTTGCGGTTGTAAACAACCTAACGAACTATGCGAAAGATTATCTATATCACGCTGACCGTGGCGCTGCTGATGATTGCCGGCGGCTGTGACAAGGTGAACAACACCGAGGTGCCAAAGTATCCGGTGCGCCTGCAGTTGAAGGACTACGGGTTATGGTCGGTCTACGGTGTACACGGCCTCGGAGATTGGAAACTGTTTGTGCGAAGCAAGGGCTTGCCGGAGGGCTTCCCATATAATGCCAACACGATGACAGGCTACGGCGGCGTGCTGCTGATGATGGGATCGCAATCCTATCCAGTGGCCTACGACGCGTCGTGTCCCGTGGAAAACCAGCAGTCGATTGTTGTGGAAATAGGTAGCAACCTCGAGGCCGTGTGCCCTAAGTGTGGCTCGCATTACAATGTGTTTGAGTATGCCGGACAGGCGGTGAGCGGCGTCGCCGCCACGAGCAAACTGGGGCTGCGCATCATCACCATCCGCGACTACGACCAGAGCAACCCCACAGCCGGCTGCAACATTTACAGTTATTAAATCTCATAACGCTGTTTATTAACATGAATTTCCATGAATTATCCACGAATTAGTAATTAAAATTTATGATTAATTCATGTCAATTCGTGTTTAAAACAAAATAAGCGACTTTTGCGGTGGACAATTATTGAAGAATAAAACTTGACACGCTGGAAATAAATTTGGGAGTGTGCCGTTTTTTAATTAACTTTGCAAGCAGAAAATAACAACAACAAATAAAAATTCAGAAAAGATGAAAAAAACATTATTGATGCTGGTGTCGGCGATGTTCTGCCTCGTGGGCCTTAATGGCTGCGGCAGCGACAAGGACGAGCCGGTTGGCGACGCGACGGCGGTGTATGGTTTCACCATTTCTCAAGACCTTTTTGATGCCTGCGACTTGATTGTTATCCGTTATAAGGATAACAATGGCGGGAACCGTATGGAGTCAATGTCAGGCTTGTCGTGGTCAAAGACTGTCACTTCAAACCAATCCACCGCTACTTTTGGCTACAAGATTGAACTGTCGGTAAAGAGCGAGAGTGAACTTTCCAAGGATAGTTACAACCTGCTTGCCAATGGCTCCATCGCTGTGACGCGTGGCGGCCAGCAGTCGTCCAACAGCAGCGCAATCCACGTTGAGAAGGCCAACTGCTCCAAGAGCGAGGTGGGCAATATCCTGCGTCTGCTTGAGGGTAAGACCACCGGCTATCGCGTTGATAGCAAAGGCGCATCGACCCAACTTTATGAGTTGAGTTTTAATTGATAGGTCTGCGGTGTCAATTGACCAAGAGACACAAGCGCTCGAGCCGGCATTGTATCTGATTCCCGTCGAGCTCAGCGATGAGACAACCGACGCGGTGTTGCCCCGGGGCAACACCGCTGTTGTCACACGCCTGCGCCACTTCATCGTGGAGAACGTGCGCTCGGCGCGCCGCTTTCTCAAGCGCTGTGAACGCTCGATTGACATCGACGCGCTCACGTTCGCCGAACTCAACGGCCACACGCCGCCCGAGGCGGTGGCGCGAATGCTCGGGCCGCTGGAACACGGCGAGCCGATGGGTGTTATCAGCGAGGCCGGTTGTCCGGCGGTGGCTGACCCGGGGGCTGATGTGGTGGCCATCGCGCAGCGCAAGGGGCTCAAGGTGGTGCCGCTCGTGGGCCCGTCGAGCATCATTATGAGTCTGATGGCCAGTGGCATGAACGGGCAGTCATTTGCCTTCTTGGGCTACTTGCCCATCGACGACGCGGCGCGACGTCGCGCCATCGACCAACTTGCACACCGCGCCGCACGCGAGCATCAGACGCAGATTTTTATTGAGACGCCCTATCGCAACAATCGGCTGCTCAAGCAGTTGGTGGATACGTTGCCGCAACAGTTGCGCCTGTGTGTGGCAAGCGACATCACCGGTCGCCGCGAGAGCATCGTCACTCGCACTGTCGAGCAGTGGCGGCGGCAAGGCATTGGCGACTACGACCGCGTCCCCACGATATTCCTTGTGAATGAATGATTTCTCAAGATAGAAAATATAATCAGTTGCCGCGACCTGGTGTGATCAACTTTGACGATGACGATGAGGCACCGCGCTGGCAACCGCATACTCCGGAGGCTCCCGTCGTTGCCGAGACATCGGCCGATTCCTCTCCGGCGTTCCACTTCATCTCGTTAGGTAGCGGTTCCAGCGGTAATTGCGCCTACTTGGGCGTGCCCGGCAGCGGAGGCATCCTCATTGACGCCGGTGTAGATCCCGAGGTGGCGTTCGCCGCGTTGCGTCGCCACGGTGTGACACCCGAGATGATACGCGGCATTATCCTCACCCACGACCACAAGGACCACGTGAGTTACGCCTACACCATTGTGCGCAAAAACAAGCATATCCCCATCTATTGCACGATGCGGCTGCTCAAGGGGTGGCTGCGCCGCAGCCGTGTGTCGCGTCGGGTGCAGGACTATGTGAAACCAATCTACAAAGAGACGCCGTTCACGGTTGCCGGCATGACGGTGACTGCGTTTGAGACGAGCCACGACGGTTCGGACAACATGGGATTCTCGATAACGCGCGAGGGGCGCACGTTTGTCGTGGCGACCGATATGGGCCGCATCACGCCGCGCGCTGAGCACTATATGTCGCTGGCCCACTACTTGATGATTGAGAGCGACTATGACATCCACATGCTTGAGACCGGCCGCTATCCAGAGATGCTCAAGCACCGCATTCGCGGTGAGCAGGGGCATTTAGACAACGAGGCGAGCGCGCGCTTTGTGGCCGACCATTACCATGCCGAGTTGCGCTACGTGTGGCTGTGCCACCTCAGCGCTGAGAACAATACCCCCGAGTTGGCTGTGCAAACGATGACCACGGCGCTGACGGCTCGAGGCTTGACGGTGGGCGACGGCAGCAACGCACCCGACCAGCGCGACCGCGATGTGCAGGTCTATGCCTTGCCGCGCTTCGAGCCCTCAACCTTCTTTGTCGTCAACTAAAAATAAAGAGATGAATGCCGATATTTTGAGATTTGTCACCTATTGTATCGGGCAATTGGCATTGCGACTTCACTTGCCACAACAGCAAGTGTACCGCAAACTCAAGAGTTCCGGTATTTTGTATGACTACATCGTTCCCTCATACGATGTACTTCATACCTTTGGATCTCGTTATTTGATGGACGACCTCGTTGAATACATGAGGGAGAAAGGAGTGCTTGACAGATGATACTTTACCACGCTTCTGATAAAGAAGTTAGGCAACCCGATACTTTCCACTCACGTTTATATCTTGATTTTGGTAAAGGCTTTTACCTCACCAGCATGTATGACCAGGCTGTGAGATATGCGCAACGATTCCTGAGAAGGGGGAAATCGGCATGGCTCAACACTTACGAATTTGGCCACCACTCCGAAGGATGGAAGATTCTGCGCTTCGAAGCCTACGATAAAGAGTGGCTTGAGTTTGTCGCAGCCTGCAGGGAAGGCTTCGACAATACCGACTATGATATGGTTGTTGGAGGCATTGCCAACGATCGTGTCATATTGACGTTGGATAGATACTTTGAAGGGGAACTCACACAAGAACAGGCTTTGGGCCTATTGCGATATGAGAGACCCAACATTCAGTATTGTATCCGTTCCGAACAAATGTTGAATGAATGTCTTCACTTCATCCAAAGTCAAAAGATACTATGAGCGAAGAATCAAAGCAAATACTGAGGAGCGCCAAGAGCGCACGCATCATCTCTTGTCTTAGCCAAATGTACAATCTGTCACTGACTGATGCTACCGATTTATATTACAATTCCGAGACATTCAATCTCATAGAAGAAGGCGTGGCTGACCTCCATTGCCGCAGTGATAAGTACCTCGCCGAAGAAGTGTGGCTCGAACATGAGTCTAATTTACATGATGATAAATAAAGTCGACTTTTTGCAGTAGACTCAGAACATAATACAAAACAAATAAAAACGATGAGAACCGGAATTTTAACAACTATGGCCTTGCTCGCGCTGGCGGGCTCCATCGCGGCGAACGGTCAACAGCCGGCGGCAAACCCTTCAGAGGGTGACCCGCGAGAGCAAGCGGTTAGAGAGGCCGTGGCGCGGCAGATGCCGCCGCTGATGGGAGTGGGCTCGCTCAAGGTGCGCTCGATTGACGCCGCCGGCGACACCGTCAAGGTGGACGTGAGCGAGAATATGGGCGACGTGCCGTTCACGCGCGAGAGCGTCGAGGGGCTTAAGAGCGAGATCAGTGCAATATATGACGGCAAGCCGGTGCGGTTGTCGATTATCGGCAACGACATCGAGCGCTACTATTGCGACTTCTTGCCGCAATACCGCCGCTCTCATGCCACGTTTGTCAAGCATGTGGGGCAGCCGGCGGCGAGCCTTGACGGTAAGATTGTCGCCACGTGGCCCAGCCACGGCTGGTACTTCGAGCCGAAACTCGACCGCTGGGAGTGGCAGCGCGCGCGCTTGCTGCAGACGGTCGAGGATATGTACACCCACAGTTATGTTATCCCCTTCCTGATGCCGATGCTGGAGAACGCCGGTGCCTACGTGTGGGATGCCCGCGAGCGCGACACCCACAACTTCGGCGCCGTGGTGGATGCCGATGGCGGCCTGGCGCAGAAGAGCGTCAAGGAGCGCGCTGGCAAGCACAAGTGGCGCAAGGGCGACGGAGAGGGCTTTGCCTACGCCCGCGCGGCTTACCGCAACTTCGAGAACCCGTTCGCCGAGGGCTCTTACCGTGTGGTGGACGTTGCCACCGGCAGTCAGAAGGCTTCCACGGCGAGTTATGACGTCACGATGCCCGAGGGCGGCGACTTCGCCGTCTATGTTTCCTACAAGACGTTGCCCAACAGTGCCGGGGCGGTGCGTTACACTATCAATAGCCTGGCCGGTGCCGATGAGTTTATCGTCAACCAGACGATGGGCGGCGGCACATGGGTCTACTTGGGCACATTCCCGCTGTGGGCCGGCTTGAACAAGGCTGTGGTGGTGGTGAGCAATGCCGGAGACCAAGCCGGCAAGGTTGTCACTACCGATGCCGTGCGCATCGGTGGCGGCAAGGGCAACATCGAGCGCCGCGTGGCGCTGCCCACGCCCGAGAACCGCGCCATCGCCGCCCGCCATGAGGACGAGAAATACCTCGGCAAGGAGGGTGTTGACTACAAGTGGCAGGGGAGTGGTGACCACCCGTGGTTTCACCTGGGCTCGCGCTACTACCTGCAGTGGGCCGGCTTCCCCGACAGCGTCTATAGCACCAGCGAGGGCATCAACGACTATGTGGACGACTACCGTTCGCGCGGCGAGTGGGTCAACTATCTGGCCGGTGGCAGCGAGGTGCTGCCCGGCCGCAAGGGCTTGAACGTGCCAGTGGACGTGTCGTTCTGCCTGCACACCGACGCCGGCAACACCGGCACCGACTCCATCGTGGGCACCCTGCTAATCTATAGCACCAAGAAAAACGGCGAGCAGTTCGGCAACTACGAGAACGGCACGCCCAGGACCATCTCGCGCCGCTTTGCAGACATGGTGTCGACCCACGTCGTGAATGACATCCGCGCCAAGTATGAGCCCAACTGGATGCGCCGCGGCATGTGGGATAAGTCCTACTATGAGGCGCGCGTGCCGGAGGTGCCCGCCCTGCTGATGGAGTTGTTGAGCCATCACAATTTCGCCGATATGCGTTACGGTCTTGACCCGCAGTTCCGCTTTGACGTGAGCCGCTCGATCTATAAGGGTATCCTTGACTTTATCGCCGCCCGCGACGGTTTCAAGGCCGTTGTGCAACCGCTGCCGGTGCGCGCCCTGTCGCTCACCGCTGCCGGTGCCGCAGGTGACTACACGCTCTCGTGGCAGCCCACGCCCGACGCGCTCGTTGAGGGCGGCGCGATGCCCACGGCCTATCAGGTGCTCGAGCGTACCGAGGCTACCGGTGCCTTCCGCGTGATTGCCACCGTGACCGGCACCACCCATCGTGTCAACATCCCGGCCGGCGAACTGCGCGACTATCGCGTGGTGGCCGTCAACGACGGCGGACGCAGTTTCCCGAGTGAGACCCTCAGCGCCGGCACGCCCAAGGGTAAGGTGAAAGGCTCGGTGATTGTGGTGAATGGATTTACACGCGTCAGCGCTCCCGACTGGTTCGACAGTCGCGACAGTGCCGGCTTTGACGACAACAAGGATCATGGCGTGCCCTATGTGCAGCAAATCAACTATCTTGGCTCGCAGTATGAGTTCCGCCGCAAGGTGGAGTGGCGCGATGACGACGCTCCTGGAGTGGGCGCGTGCCGCAGCGACCACGAGACCGAGGTGGTGGCGGGCAACACGTTTGACTATCCGGCGATTCACGGCCGCGCGCTCATGGAGGCCGGCTACGCGTTCTGCTCGACGAGCGTTGCCGCTGTCGATGAGGGGCGTGTGTCGCTCTCCGGCTATGACGTGATTGACTTGCTCATGGGCAAGCAGAAACAGGTGAAGAACGGCCGCGGCGCGATGCCCGACCGCTACGCCGCCTTCCCGGCCGGACTGCGGCAGGCAGTCGCTACGGCCGCGCGACGCGGTGCCGGCGTGCTGCTCAGCGGCTCGTTTGTCGGTACAGATATTTGGGACAACGTCAGCGACAGCATCGACAGTGAGGCCGCCGCATGGGCTCGCGACGTGATGGGTTATGTCTACCTCAACGGGCGTGCCGCTCTTGACGGTAACATCGCCACTGTCACCTCGCCAATGGAGGCATCCTTCCCCGTGGGCCTCAAGGCGCATTTTGTCAACAAACTCAATCCGCGTTTCTACGCCGTTGAGTCGCCGGATGCTATTAAGGCCGGCGACGAGCGTGGCGCCACCATCATGCGCTATAGCGAGAACAACCTGCCGGCTGCTATCGCCAGCGACCGCGGCACCCACCGCACGGTCGTGTTCGGCTTCCCGTTGGAGAACGTTACAGACGCCGCCCAACTAAACCGCCTCGTGACCGCCGCCCTAAACTACCTCAATCCCAAGAACTGACAAATCCCGTTCGGTGTGCAGCCACCTCGTGGCTGCCCTCTATCGACTATAGACTAACGACTAACAACTAAAAAACAATGATTGACTGCTTTATCCCTTTTGCCGGCCGTGAACAGGCTCAAGCCACAATCGACGGACTGCGCTCCTGTCCGCTCGTGGGCGACATCTACCTGCTGGCGCCCGCCGAGGTGACCGACAACGTGGACGGCTGCCGCCGCCTCACCATCGACGGCCTGACCTCGAGTGCCACTATGCGCCTTGTGGCAGACGCGGCTCGCGCCGAGCGCGTGCTGCTCTACACCAAGCATGACACGTTGAAGATGGCCCCCTTTGCCATCGAGCGCTTCAACTCGCTCGCCGCTGATAGCGGTGCCGTTATGCTCTATGCCGACCACTACAACGTGACCGAGGCCGGCGCCGTTAAGGCTCCAGTGATTGACTACCAGCAGGGCAGCCTGCGCGATGACTTCGACTTCGGCTCGGTGCTCTTCTTCGACACCGCCGCCCTGAAGGCTGCCGCCTCCGAACTGAGCGGTGACTATAAGCACGCCGGCCTCTATGACCTGCGCCTCGCGTTGAGCCGCCGTGGCGAGATTGTCCACATCAACGAGTTCCTCTATAGCGACGTGGAGCAGGACACCCGCAAGAGCGGCGAGAAGATTTTTGACTACGTTGACCCGCGCAACCGCGACCGCCAGATTGAGATGGAGGCCGTGTGCACCGAGCATCTCAAGCGAGTGGGAGGTTATCTGTCGCCCGTCAAGGCCGACGGCACGCCCAACTTCCGTCACATCGAGTTTGACCACGACAAGTTTGCCGTCGAGGCAACGGTAATGATTCCCGTGCGCAACCGCATCCGCACCATCCGCGACGCCATCGGCAGTGTGCTCAAGCAGAAGACCAACTTCAAGTTCAACCTGATGGTGGTGGACAACTTCTCGACCGACGGCACCCGCGAGGCCATCGACGAGTTTGACGACCCGCGCCTAATCCATATCATCGCCGACTTTTACGACATGGGCATCGGCGGCTATTGGAACCTGGCGGCCCACCACGAGCAGGCCGGTAAGTTTATCGTGCAACTCGACAGCGATGACATGTATGCCGGCGAGGACACGCTGCAGACGATGGTCGACGCGTTCTATGAGCAGAATGTGGCGATGGTCGTGGGCACCTACCAGATGACCGACATCAACCTCAACCCCATTCCGCCGGGCATCATCGACCACCGCGAGTGGACGCCCGAGAACGGCCGTAACAACGCTTTGCGCATCAACGGCCTCGGTGCGCCGCGAGCGTTCTACACACCGGTGCTGCGTGATGTCAAGATTCCAAACACGAGTTATGGCGAGGACTACGCCCTCGGCCTGAACATCTCGCGCCACTATCAGATTGGCCGCGTGTATAAGCCGGTGTACCTGTGCCGCCGGTGGGACGACAACAGCGACGCCGCCCTCGACGTCGACAAGATGAACCGCAACAACCTCTATAAGGACCGCATCCGCACGTGGGAACTCCAGGCCCGCATCGCCCTTAACCGCAGGTAAACCTCGTTGGTGACATGTGCTTTTACAAAGTACGCGTCACCAATGAGCCTCTATTATGAAATGAATTCAGGCCGCAGCGGAACCCGCGAAGCGGGTGACAGTCCGTAGGCGGGGGTGAAGCGCAGCGGAACCCCCGCCACGCTGCCGCGCGGGAAATCCTTCAAATCTTTATGTTTCGTAATTGATAGATTTTGAAAGATTTCCCGCCCGTCAGGGCGGCTGATTAACTACTGATTATGGATTGTGAAATAATGAATGGTCTTGCCGGTTTGCCTCAGGACCCGGCAATGCTCATGAGCATGGTCAACATGTGGCTGCGCGACAGCGGCGACCCACTCGACGAACTGTGTGCCTCGCGCGGCATCGACCGCGCCGCCCTCACGTCACACCTCGCCGCCGCCGGCTTCGACTACGACCCCTCCGCCAACCGCTTCCGCTAACCGGTCTTTTGGACATAAGGCACAAAAGGGTTTGCCAAGGTTGCGGGTTTTAGGAAATGGACGTGAATAGACGAGATGATTAATATCTTGCGGAATCTGTGTCGCTATCACTTCGGGGTCACGGCAGGAGCAGTTTGTCGGTCGAGGTGGAGCCGTCGTCATAGGTGGTGACGCGGATGTTGACTCCGCTCCAGGGACGGGTGCCGCGTTGGCCGGACAGGTTGACGTAGTCAATCCTCACGGCGGTTCTCGTCACGGGCAGCCCGTCGTCCACCGAGCCTTGCACACCATGTGGCAGGTGGTTGTTGAACCACTCGGCGTTGGTCAGTAGAGCCGATTTCAACTTCGTTATTTTTGTCTCGAGAGGGTCGCGGTTGGTGTAACTCCACATTTCCATCTCCCGCTCGTAGGCCGCGGCGCACGGCCGCAGTTGCAAGGCGGCGCGCTCCAGCCACGGCTGCATCTGCGCCGGGTAAACCATAACTTCCCTGAAGTCACGTAATATCAACCCCAAGGGCGGCGATAGCGTCGC